>NZ_MCTY01000090.1:0-383 GCF_002873635.1 Shewanella sp. 10N.286.52.B9 | reverse complement strand
ACATCAACGGTGATATCCGCAGGGTCATTGGCGCCAGTGATTGTGATGGTGAGTGTTTGCGTTAGAGATTGAGTGCCGTCTGTTGCAGTATAAGTAAATACGGCATTGGCAGTCACGCCATCTGGTAACGCTTCTGAAGATGCGCCATTAGCGATAAACGTGTAACTACCATCAGAGTTGATAGTTAATGTGCCATATTCATTGGCGATCACCCCAGGTTGTCCAGCAGTAACCGCAGTGTTTGTGCCTGACACACCAGAATGGATCCCAGTGACACTTAGTGCGTCGCCATCTAAGTCACTATCGTTGCTCAATACGCCATTAGCTGCATCTGCTGTTACAGTGGTATTTTCATCAACACTATCAACATCAGCCACTAAGTC
>NZ_MCTY01000089.1:0-928 GCF_002873635.1 Shewanella sp. 10N.286.52.B9 | reverse complement strand
GACGATGAGTTTAAACAAATAGTGTTCAGAGGTCAGCTTAATCGTATTGAAGTGGCAAAGGGTATCGGTTGTGGCAAATCGGCGTTAAACCAAAACCCTGCCCTCAAGAAAGCACTCAAAGCCTTAGAAGATGAGCTGCGTGGTAAAGGTGTCCTGCCACCGTTGACCGACGCTGCCAAGAAGAATGAGGGTAAACCTCAAGCCTACGACAACACAGCAAATCGAAAGCTGCTCGATTCAAAGCGGGTGTCGTCATTAGAAGCTGAGAACATTGAATTGAAAGCCAAGGTCAAGGAGCTTGAAAAGCGACTTGAGCGCTTTGGTGAGCTATCTGAAACCTTATCTGAAATGGGGTTGATACCACGATGAATAGCGCTTTGCATGAAGACCAAATGCGTGTAACCAGTATCCCTTATCGCTCGACCAAGATGGTGATATTCAGCGGTGTACCATTGGCGAAAGACTCTTACAAAACTAATAGTGGGAAGTATTACGTCACCATCAAAGCCGACCCCGATAGCATCCCTGTACTTCCAACGCTGGGTCAGCATTGGTCAGTCAAAGGCGCTCGCCAGATAGAAAATATGGAGATGGGTGATTATGTAATGCAGCAGCACACGTATGAATCACCCAAGCATATTGAATGCACGCTGCCCGAAACAGGTGAGCAACTGATACGATTTATCGCCAGAGAAAGTGACTTCAAGGGTATTGGCGAAAGCAAAGCTAGAGCGCTCTGGCAGCTCTTGGGTAAAGACTTCCATGCCACACTGAGAAATGACACCCCAGAGTCCAGAAAGCGTCTGACATCGATTTTGAGTGAAGATTCAGTGGAAGCGCTCTTTAAGGGGTACGCCAAATATAAAAATCTGGCTCATTGCAACTGGATGAGCGAGTACAACATCCCTGCCAGTGTGCAGCAACGACT
>NZ_MCTY01000088.1:0-928 GCF_002873635.1 Shewanella sp. 10N.286.52.B9 | reverse complement strand
GACGATGAGTTTAAACAAATCGTGTTTAGAGGTCAGCTTAATCGCATTGAAGTGGCAAAGGGTATTGGTTGTGGAAAATCGGCTTTAAACCAAAATCCTGCCCTCAAGAAAGCACTCAAAGCCTTAGAAGATGAGCTGCGCGGTAAAGGTGTCCTGCCACCGTTGACCGCCGTTGCCAAGAAGAATGAGGGCAAACCTCAAGCCTACGACAACACAGCAAATCGAAAGCTACTCGATTCAAAGCGGGTGTCGTCATTAGAAGCTGAGAATATTGAATTGAAAGCCAAGGTCAAGGAGCTTGAAAAGCGACTTGAACGCTTTGGTGAGCTATCGAAAACCTTATCCGAAATGGGGTTGATGCCACGATGAATACCGCTTTGCATGAAGACCAAATGCGTGTCACCAGTATCCCTTATCACTCGACCAAGATGGTGATATTCAGCGGTGTACCGCTGGCGAAAGACTCTTACAAAACCAATAGTGGGAAGTATTACGTCACCATCAAAGCCGACCCCGATAGCATCCCTGTACTTCCAACGCTGGGTCAGCATTGGTCAGTCAGAGGTGCTCGACAGATAGAAAATATGGAGATGGGTGATTATGTAATGCAGCAGCACACGTATGAATCACCCAAGCATATTGAATGCACTTTACCCGAAACAGGTGAGCAACTGATACGATTTATCGCCAGAGAAAGTGACTTCAAGGGTATTGGCGAAAGCAAAGCTAGAGCGCTCTGGCAGCTCTTGGGTAAAGACTTCCATGCCACACTGAGAAATGACACTCCAGAGTCCAGAAAGCGTCTGACATCGATTTTGAGTGAAGATTCTGTGAGAGCGCTCTTTAAGGGGTACGCCAAATATAAAAATCTGGCGTATTGCAACTGGATGAGTGAGCACAACATTCCCGCCAGTGTGCAGCAACGACT
>NZ_MCTY01000087.1:0-9912 GCF_002873635.1 Shewanella sp. 10N.286.52.B9 | reverse complement strand
AACATTAGTTGGGGCTTTTTTGTATCCAAAATTTATTTTAATAAAACATATTACTCATAATCCCTCGTCGTTTTTAAATAGACAACATCAGTTAAACTTTAGCTGGTCTTTCTTTATTCGATGTACTCAATTAAGACTATCTGAAATAAAAAACACACAATACTGAACCATGAACTAAGTTAGAGTTCTTTTTATCAAGAATATTTGGTTTTATGGGAATATTTTTAATGAATCTTCAAACTGTGATCTAATTATTACCAGAATGTCTTTTGTGACTACTTCCTAAAGTCATACAATGGTATAAATAGAAAAAAAGTTGTTCACTTCAATAGTAGGAAAGATGTAATGATATTTTCTCAAATCCCTCAAGCGCCAGCAGATCCTATCTTAGGTTTAACCGATGCCTTTAAAAAAGATACTCGTACAGACAAAGTTAACTTAGGTGTTGGGATCTACAAAGACGAAGCAGGTCAAACTCCTGTACTGACATCGGTAAAAAAAGCTGAAGCCATTTTATTAGAGACTGAGAAAACAAAGAACTATCTTGGAATTGAAGGTGTGGAGCGTTATAACCAAGTGGTTCAAAGCTTATTATTTGGTAAAGACAGTGCCATCATTCGTGACAAAAGAGCATTTACCGCCCAAGCACCTGGCGGAACAGGTTCTTTACGAGTTGCAGCTGAGTTTTTAGTAAACAACACTGACTCAAATATCTTATGGGTGAGTAACCCGACATGGGCAAACCATCAAAATATTTTTCAAACTGCTGGTTTAGAGATAAAAGAATACGGTTATTACAAAGCTGAAACCCATGACATGGATTTCGATGCTATGGTCACCGATCTAAATACTGCGCAAGCTGGTGACATGGTGCTTTTACATGGCTGCTGTCATAACCCTACAGGCATTGATTTGACTATTGAGCAGTGGCAAATCATCGGTCAACTATGTAGCGACAAGCAATTGGTTCCTTTATTTGATTTTGCTTATCAAGGCTTCGGCGCCGGCATTGAAGAAGATGCACAAGGGTTACGTGCTGTAGCTGCCAAAGTGCCTGAATTATTAGTCGCTAACTCATTCTCAAAAAACTTCGGTCTTTATAATGAGCGTATCGGTGCAGTAACCGTTGTTGCTGAAACAGAAGTTGTAGCACAAAAAAGTTTTAGCCAAATCAAAAAGACTATCCGTGCGAGTTACTCAAACCCTCCAGCTCATGGTGGCTTAATTGTGAGTACCATTTTATCTGATGATGGCTTACGTAAAGAATGGGAATCAGAGCTTAGTGCTATGCGCCAACGTATCGCAGAAATGAGAACCTTATTTGTAGATACCTTAAAGCAAGAAGGCGTATCACAAGACTTTAGCTTTATATCACGTCAAAACGGTATGTTTAGTTTTTCTGGTTTAAATAAGCAACAAGTAACTCGTTTAAAAGAAGAGTTTGGTGTTTATATTGTAGGCTCAGGTCGTATTAGCGTTGCAGGAATGACAAAACAAAATATCCCTGTGATTTGTAAAGCGATTGCACAGGTGCTTTAACGATAATGGGCCTTAAAGGCCCATTATTTTTACTTAATCAGTTATCTAAACTTGATATAAAAGCGCTTAAGGTAGTCCATTTTTAATCTCTATTATTGAAATATTTCAGTCTGTTAAAATAGCGATTAATCGCTTTAAGTCATACCTTCTATTACGTGCAAATCTCGGTATAATCACTAAAAAAATTACATAAAGGCTTTTAATTGAAAACAGGTAGAATTGGAAAGTTTACCCTTGCTTTAGCGGGGGTCATCATTGTTATGTTTTTTATCAGAGCTTGGCTAGTACCAACGATTGAACAAATCTTGATAACCACTCCTGATATAAAAGAAAACCCACAGCTTTCAAATCAAGTGCCAGATTTTTCGAGCATTTCAGATATCCCAACTAAGAAACAAACGTTTTTTGATTACATGACGCCTGCAGTCAAACATCAAAATGCAATTATTAGTGCAGAAAGAAAATTTTTAATTGTTATTCTCAATAACCTTCGTAATGGGCAACCGCTTACTGATGCTGATATTTTTAAATTGCAAAAGCTAACTCAAAAATATCGATATCAAGTAAAAAAGTTTGATTTAATCACTCTGACACCGTTACTTGAACGCGTCGATACCTTGCCAGTTAAAATGGTACTAATTCAAGCCGCCAATGAAACTGGTTGGGGCAGCTCTCGCTTCGCTACAGAAGGTAATAATTATTTTGGGCAATGGTGCTTTTCTAAAGGCTGTGGTTTAGTGCCGCAATCAAGAACCCCAGGGCTTAATCATGAAGTTGCATCGTTTGATACCCCAGAGGACTCAATAGCTGCATACCTGCTTAATTTGAATACTAATTCGGCTTACCATTTATTACGTTCAATCAGGGCGGATCTAAGAGCCCAAGATATTGAGCCCACTGCAGAAGAATTGGTCTTTGGCCTGTTACATTACTCAGAACGTAAACATGAATATATCGACGAATTACTTCAAATGATGCGTCATAATAAAAATTATTTAGCTGGATTATAGTTAATGAAAATAACAACAAGATTAGCAATGGCTACAGTGGCTTTCTCGGTAAGCTTTTTTTCAATTGCCGATACGGTATCTATTCCTTATGCCGGTTTTTACGAAAGATTAAAGCAGGTCAACAAAGCCAACTATCAGTTAGTTGAAATTGTGTTTAGTGTGCCTAAAACTCAAGCTTGCACTATTTTAAGCGGGGATATCAGTACTGAGAAAAACCAATATCCATTAACTTTTAATGAGCAGCAGCGGCTTTTTTTACCTTATGATGCTCAGTTAAAATCTGATCGCGGTTTAATTAACTTAACCATGAAGGGTGACCCCACAGGATGTGGCATAGCAATGCAGGTGAGGGCGAAGCAACAGCTTAAATCATATAATCAGCAGCAAATCCTTGCGGTAAAAGATGATATGGATGCGTTATTGGATGGCCAGCAAGGTTTTCCAATGAAGTATTTTAGAAAGCCAATATCTGGTGTTACATTCAGTTTTAACGATACTGACTATCCGGTAACTGTTAGCATTGATAATAAACAGCAGCTTATTAGTGAGCCGCTACAATTGGCTAACTTTACACTCAATGAATTAAATGAGATTTCTTTTTCTGTTACTCCTGCAGTCATTAGCCCGTTTGTCGAGTAAAACTTTTTAGATAGATTGAAAAAGCCCTCAATAGAGGGCTTTTGTATATCTACAGCACTTATTAAAGTGCTGTATAATCGAACGTTATGTGATTACGGCTTGTAGGTACTCACAACATCAATTCTTGCTGCAGCATCAAGATTAATATGGCCGTTGTTACTCATATCAAGAAAATCAAATGCAGGTAGCTCTGATTCAGCCACAGCGCCAGACATAGGTGCGTCAGCATTTCTTTCAAGTGATAAGAAATCAAATTGGTTACGATCAACACCTTGTGACGGCGAGGTATTTTGCATCGCCGTGAAGATGGATTCGATTCTACCAGGGAAATCCACATCCCACTGTTTTAGCATGTCTTTAACTGCACCACGTTTTAAATTTTCTTGTGATCCGCAAAGGTTACATGGAATAATCGGGAACTGTTTCAATTCTGCGTATTCAGCGATGTCTTTTTCTTTACAGTAAGCTAATGGACGGATCACCATGTTAGCTCCATCATCCGAAAGTAATTTTGGTGGCATTGCTTTCATCTTGCCACCAAAGAACATATTTAAGAATAATGTTTCAATGATGTCATCACGGTGGTGACCTAAGGCAATTTTAGTGGCGCCGATCCGCTGTGCGAAACCATATAGGGTTCCTCTACGAAGGCGAGAACATAAAGAGCAAGTGGTTTTACCTTCAGGGATCTTATCTTTGACTATCGAGTAGGTGTCTTTTTCTAAGATATGGTAGGCCACTTTTAAACTATCTAAATAGGCAGGTAGAATATCTTCTGGAAACCCAGGTTGCTTTTGATCTAAATTTACCGCGACAACTTCAAAAGAAATCGGGGCACGTTTTTGTAAATTTAATAAAATATCAAGCATGGCATAACTGTCTTTGCCGCCTGAAAGGCAACACATAACAATGTCACCTTCTTCAATCATTTGATAATCGCCGATAGCACGACCAACTTCATGGCGGAGCTTTTTTTCGAGCTTATTTTGACGATCCAATTGTAGTTTGTTTTGTTGTTGCATTTGCGACATAAAAAAGCGCCCAGTAACCATTTGTTTCAGGGCGCGTATTATTCCAGCATTCTGCCTTAGGGTAAAGGATTTACTCTTCTAGAGGTGACTTATACCCATCTGGCTTGATAGCGAGTAGATCACAGTTAATGCTATCAATAACATGTTCTGCTGTATTACCAATTAGTGCGGCAGAAAAACCTGTACGACCCACTGTACCTAAAATAACTAACTCAGCGTCTAACTTTGTGGCTAATTCAGGAATAATATCTTCAGGCAGACCTTCTTCAACATGGCAATTTTCTAATGGAATATCAAAGCTATGGGCGATAGATTGGATCCGTTGTTCATGCTGCATTCGGACCGTGTCGTTATAACTTGCGGCATCAAACTCTGGCAATTCTATGGCTAAATTGACAGGGGTACCTGGATAGCCATTAACTAAATGCACTTTAGCTGAAAACTTATCGGCTAAATTTAAGGCGTTTTTAATAACTTTGGTATTAAGAGTCTGATGATCTTCATCTTCAGACGCTACATTTATTGCGCAAACAATATTACCTGCTACTGGCCAATCGTGTTCTTTAACCATAAGAACAGGAATAGGCGCTTTACGTAATAAATGCCAATCAGTAGGGGTGAAAATAATTGATTTGAGTTTATCGTGCTCGTGGGTGCTTTTGACCAACAAATCAAATTGTTCATCGATAGCGTATTTAATAACACTTTCAAATGGGCGATTGTGCCAAACTACTTTCGCATCAATAGACATTCCAGTCTTAGTATAACTTTCGATGGCTTCATTTAACCAGGTTTCACGTTGAGCTATAACGCCTTGACGCATAGCTTCACGCTCATTACTGGATAAAATTGATGTCATCTCGTAGGAGAAGTCAAAAATAGTGAGAAATGCAGTGATAGTTGCGTTGGACTTACTCGCTAGCTCAACAGCTCTAGCTAACGCAGGTTGATGATCTGTCATAGGGTTTATGACAACGAGTATCTTATTATAATCCTTCATAAAACCTCCAAGCTAAAATGTTAAACTCTGTTAATTAACTATCACTGTTATTGCCATAAAATACTTTGAGAGAGATCAAACTTTGAAAAGTTGTTAGGCCTAGGTTGCAATCCGCGAATTACCCGCTAACTGACTCAGTGCTTTATGATCAACAATAGTGATGTATTTGCCTTTAACTTCAATAAAGCCTGACTTTTGAAAACGGCCAAGTAAGCGGCTAATTGTTTCAACTGTTAGCCCAAGGTAATTACCAATATCACCACGGGTCATGGTTAATCTAAATTCATGAGGTGAGAAACCGCGGCTACCAAAACGGTTAGCCAGATTGCTGATAAATGCGGCTAGGCGTTCTTCGGCATTCTTTTTAGATAACAACAAAATCATTTCTTGATCGCTCATGATCTCATTACTCATGAGACGCATTATCTGTTGTCTAAGTTTTGGCATACTGCCCGCTAAGGTATCTAAAGTATCAAACGGTATTTCACATACCATTGCAGTTTCTAATGCTTGGGCAAAACTCTGATGAATTTGAGAATGAATTCCATCAAAGCCGATAACGTCACCAGCTAAATGAAAGCCAGTGATTTGTTCATCGCCTTGCTCTGTGATGGTGTAGCTTTTAATTGTGCCAGATCGAATAGCAAATAAAGACTTGAGAGGATCACCAGACTTAAATATTTGGTCACCTTTTTGCACTGGCTTTTTACGCTCAATAATCTCATCGAGTCTATCTAACTCGTTGTTATTAAGCGAGAAGGGGATACATAATGATTCCATACTGCAATCATGACAATGTATCGCACAACCTCCGGTTGATGCTCGAAGTTGTTTAGTTGGGTCTATAGGCATATGTACTCTCAATTAATTACTACTTAGCCATGTTAAACTAATAACAAAGTTACAGCTAGTTTAGCTGCATGATGGCGATATATATAGTTTGTAGCCCAAATACTACAATCAAGATCCCACTTATCATTCGGACCTGCTTTTTTTGTACCCATTGAGCTAACGTTTTCGCCGCTACACCGGCACTGAGTAACGCGGGCAATGTACCTAAACCAAAAGCTAACATGATTAAGGCGCCATCAAGGGCATTACCAGCCGCAACAGCCCAAGTTAGGGTGCTATAGACTAAACCGCATGGTAACCAACCCCATATTATACCAGCCATAACGGCTTGATGTTTATGTTTAATGGGTAACAATTTGTTAGCCAATGGCTTTAAAAAACGCCATAACATTTTGCCCACTTTTTCGATTTGCACAATACCAAACCAAAGCTGGGCGATGTAAAGCCCTGTGGCTATCATCATAATGCCAGCAAAAATACGCAGGCCGATAAGATAGTTATCAAGGTCAAACATATAACCTAAGGCTGCGGTACTGGCTCCAGCTAATGCACCTGCTAGGGTATAACTGAGTATCCTGCCTAGATTGTAGCTTAATAAAAAACTTAACTGATTGGCGAGCTGATTCGATGCTGTATTGGGTAAGTTAGATGCAAATGCGCCAACTAAACCACCACACATGCCAAAGCAATGTGCCGCACCCATTAATCCAACTAAAAAAGCACCCCATACATTGTATTCAATCAATTCTTTTTCTCTGATTCTGTTTCACTTGGTTTATCTTCATCAAATAAAATAGAAACACTTTGACGGTCTAAATCGTCGAATTGTTCACTTTTGACTGCCCAAAAGAAGATGGCAACAGCAATTGCAACAAATAGCATTGCGATAGGAATTAGTACGTAGATGATACTCATATTTTTATCCTGAGTAAGCGTAAGCTGTTAGATACGACAATAATCGAACTAACTGACATTCCAATCGCTGCAATATACGGTACTACATGACCGGTAACCGCTAGCGGTAGAATAATGACATTGTAAGCAAACGCCCAAATTAAGTTTTGTTTTATTATTTTATTTGTTAACTTTGAAACTGTAATTGCTTGATTAAACTTAGATAGTTGATCACCAAGTAAAATCAAATCAGCACTATTTTTAGCGATAGCGCTGCCACTTCCCATCGCGACGGATAAATTGGCTCCGGCTAAAACGGGAGCATCATTAATGCCATCTCCAAACATTGCCACATCTTGTGTTTGTTGTAATTTGTTTATCAAATCTAGTTTATCTTTAGGGTTAAGTCCTGCATAACTATTTTTAACATTAAGCTGCTGCGCGATAGCGTTCACATGGCTGGCACAGTCACCACTAGCAATACTAACATCGATATTTTGATGTTGAAGTTGTTTTATGGTTTCTAGACTATCTACCCTGAGAGCATCCTTTAGGGAAAAACAGGCTGTAATAATGTCATTCACAGACAACCACAACAGTTTGCCGTTACACTGATTGGCATCGACTCCCACAAATTCAGCATTACCAATTTTAACGACATCAGTATTAATGTTACCTGATATGCCTAAGCCAACGTGATGCTGTATGTCGGTGGCACAAATATCACTGTGAGCATGGGCTTTAAATGCACTTGCAATTGGGTGAAGTGAGCCAGTTTCTAATGCGGCGGCATAGGCTAAAACGGTTTGTTCATTTTGGCTATCGGTTAATACAATACTTTCAAGTGAAATAGTGCCGCAGGTTAAGGTACCGGTTTTATCGAATACGACATGGTTGATACGAGGCAGTTTTTCAAATACCCCAGCTTTTCGGGTGATTATACCCAGTTTGGTAAAAATAGCCGTCGCGCAAGTAATCGCAGTTGGCGTAGCAAGGGCGAGGGCACAAGGACAGGTTGCCACTAATACCGATAATGTCACCCAAAAAGCATCTTCTGGTGAAATTTGTAACCACACCACATAGGTTAACGACGCAATTGCTAAAATCGTACCTGAAAAATAACGCGCTAACCTATCAGCCAGTTTCGCAATAGCAGGTTTGGTGTTTGAAGCCACTTCTTGCAAGCGAATAATTTCAGCGACGAGTTGATCTTGTCCTAAAGCGGTGACTTTTACCGTCAGGGCTTGATCAATATTAATTGTGCCAGCAAATACACTGTCATTAATGGTTTTAATGAGAGGCATTTGCTCACCTGTGAGCATTGATTCATTAAGACCCGATTTCCCTTCAATAATATCCCCATCAGCGGCAACGATATCGCCCGGTCTAACAAGGATAATATCGCCTAATTTTAATCGCTTGGCAGGTATTTCTGAAATATCACCATCAAGTTTTAAATGAGCTGTTAATGGCACCAGTTTATGAAGATTACTTGAATTGACGGATGCAGTTTGTTTGGCTTTTTGTTCAAAATAGCGGCCAAGTAATAGGAAGAAAGTAAACATGGAGACAGATTCAAAATACACTTCTCCATTGCCATTAATCGTTGCAAAACAACTGGCAATATAAGCTCCGGCGATTGCAATTGATACCGATAAGTCCATATTGAGTTTACCGCTAAGTAAACTTCTTATGGCGCTGAAATAAAAAGGCTGAGCAGAATAAAATACCACTGGCGCGGCCAAGGTCATACTGACCCAGCGAAAGTAATCGCGCATTTGAGTATCTTGGAGGGTGAAGTAATCAGAGTACAAGGCCAATGCAAACATCATCACTTGCATGGTAGCAAAACCAGCTAAGCCTAAGCGTAATAAAAACTTTCGGCCTTCTGTTTTACTTTGCTTTTCTTGCTCATCCACTTGATAAGGCGCAGCCTGGTAGCCAATACGGCTTATCGCCGCAAGAATTTCACTGAGTTTCAGTGACTCTTCATGCCAACTAACTAAAGCGCGCTGCGTGGTAGAATTTACGCTTATGTTAGTAATACCCGCTAATTGTTTTAGCTTATGTTCAATTAACCATGCGCATGCCGCACAGGTTATACCGTCAATCGAAACTGAAATGGTATTGATACCATCAACATTGTGGGTAAGGTCTTGTTGAACTTCAGGGATATCATAAGCTGAGTATTGCGCTAATTCAGCTGGGACCAGGGCAGTTTGTTTGCTACCCGGTTCACTTCGATATTGGTAATAACTCGCCAGACCTGAATCAATAATAGCTTGTGAAACCGCCTGACAACCAGGACAGCACATAAGCTGATCTTGGTTGTCGATAAAAGTGGTGAATTCATTGCCAGTTAAAACAGGTTCATTACAGTGATAGCAGTTTTGCATTATATATATTAATTCAACCAGTATTCGACATCATCATGAATTTCAATACGTTGCTGGATTCTCCAGCTTGCATCAAAGCCTTCAAGTCGGACATTCCATGGCCCAGAAATCGCTTCTGATAAACCAATTCGATATGTGCCGTTGCCATCAGCAGTGGCATTAATGTTGAAATCTTTTTCTTCAAGGGTTGGGTGAATAAAACTGACTTTCAATACGGCTTGGTATGCAGGACCGCCATGTTGAGATATTTTAAGTTCGTGATCGTCAACTTCAATTAAATATTGCATGCCTAAGTTTTTAGCTTGCTTAATTTTACGCAAATCCATATTGATGGCTTTGCCTTCTTTGTAATAATCATCTGAAACCAAGGAGTCAGCATTATCAATGGCGATACTCATCGCAACCATGCTTTTAAGGACAACAACAAAAAGAAGAACAACGATAAACCAAGGCCAAAAGTGCTTATACCAGGGAAGAGGAGCAGACATAAAACGGTCCTAATTATTAACTTTTATTATTAATCTATTTTAACCTGAAAACCATTAATAATC
>NZ_MCTY01000086.1:0-312 GCF_002873635.1 Shewanella sp. 10N.286.52.B9 | reverse complement strand
TATTACATTATAAGGTCTGCAGGGACTGTAGTGGTATAGCGAATTTGGCCACTCTATTGAAGGTGATATTAGATTATTGAGGGTAAATACAAATGACTAAACCTCGAGAGATATCCATTTCAAACACATATCGGGGCATAAACGAGTTTGAAATTGCTAACTCAATAGTTCTTTTAGGTAACTATTCCGCTTATGAGAGTGACTAGGTGCCTCGGTGATCTGCTTCATGTCATCACTACTGCCAACTATATGGATTTCACTTTCAGCTCTCGTGATTGCCGTATAGAACCATGCTCTATCTACTATTCTTCC
>NZ_MCTY01000085.1:0-2271 GCF_002873635.1 Shewanella sp. 10N.286.52.B9 | reverse complement strand
TAGGTCTGGCCATCATTAATCACCAAGTAATGAGCAATAACTCAAGCCTAGTAAGGAGTACAATATTTAGCCACTTAGAATGGGTGGCCATGTTATTATTATCACCGAATATTAGCAGTAACCAAAGCCTAGTAGAGAGTTTGATATAAAGCCATTAATCATGGGTGGCCATGTTATTTCTTCTAGCATCTCTTCTCGATAGTGCAGCTTCGATATGCTCTTTAAAGCATTGTAAGGATTGTTTTCGGCCAATCTCTGTGCCTTCGACATCAGTATTGTCGATTACAGGGTAAAGCACTGCTTGCCCCATTTCACTGCTGTTTGCTCTAGTATGGCATATCGCATAACCAGTTATTACCCCTTTTGGAGCCGCCACCTCTACACCTATATTGCCTACGGGCACTGAAACACTGTTTGGGATGGCGTGCATCGATAATTTACCGTATTCATATCCCATAGGGCAGATTTCTGCCGCCCTTCTATGCCACACTTTAGCAAAATTATCAAGACTCCCCCATCCGCCGCCTCCAGCGCCATTTTTATAGCTGATTGCAATGCAGCTTTCACCAATGGGGCTATCACTATACCCTGGGCCGTTATCCGTTGCGGCTACATAGCGCAACTGACAGCCGCTGGTGAATACCAACAGCACACACGCCAACAATATCTGCCCTTTACTCATCAACTGAAATTCCTTTTCATACACTTATCACCCAGTTCTGCTACCAATCGCTATGAAAGTAAGCTTGCTCTGCTTCTATCCAAGCAACTGGCTCATTCTCATTGCGTAACACTTCCCAACCTCGACCACCTAAGGTGCGCCTAACCTCACTCAACCAAGCTAATACCAAGCCTTCAAAATCGATTTGATCCACTAAATGATTGACATTGGGGTACTTAACCCCACCCCAATAGCAGGTTTTACCGTACTCGCTCAGGCGCTCGTCAACTTCATCGCTGTCACGCTCCATAAAATAAAGCGACTCCATGCCAAAGTTATCGTCGAGATACCGAAAGCATTCAGTTTGTTCAAACTTTTGCCGTAATTGTGCTAATTGTGCAATCTGCGCTGGCGTTAACTGCCAGTGCACCGAAAAATAAATATTATCACTCATTGGTTCATACCCTCAGGTTACGCAACAAAGGGAGCTTGTGCGTTGCTTTAATAATGATGTACTGCATTATTAGGGCTAATGGGCTCCGCCCCCCTTTATCCTTTTATCCTTTTATCCTTTAATCCTTTTATCCTTTAAAGCATCTCATCTGTCTTTACCCGCCAGCCCTCGGTGCAGCCTTGGGGTAATAGCAACTCTAAATCTTGCAGCAGTTGAAACCCCTCGGTTAGCACGGTGTAATATGCTTGCTCGGTGTAACACCAAGGCGAATGTGGGGTTTGAATATCGGCATCGTAATCAAGAACCTCTCCCCTATGCAGCCGCAGTGCATTCCAGATATCATCAAAACTACCGCCGCCGCCGTAGTGGCTCGCTGGCGGGATGACGCGCATGCCAAAAGTGACCCATTGGCGCATCTCAATTTTTGCACGTATATCTTGGCGCGGGTATTTTTTGGTTCTTTCCCACCAGCCACCGGTGGCTTTGTAGTAGCGCATGGGCATCCCCGCCGCCGTGCTAACCTCGGTCACCATCTCTTGTTGCCGAGTGAGGCTTACGTAATGCTCAGGCCAAATATAATCCTCAACTTTAGGGAACTCACTGAGTAGCGCCTCGTAGCGTGCAGCAAAGTTGATATCGATGGCCGCTTGCAGTAACGGCGCCCCACATCCATTGAGCACTATCTGTTGTTGTTCTGCCGTGGCTAGCATTTGTTACTCCCTTATGTGTTTTTTCCGTAATTGTGCAATCTGCGCTGGCGTTAACTGCCAGTGCACCGAATAATAAATATTATCACTCACTAGTCCATACCCTCAGGTTGCGCAACAAAGGGAGCTTGTGCGTTGCTTTAATAATGATGTCAGCGGCATGACTGTTTAAGACCGATAAAAAACAAATTAAGCCGAGACCGAGCGACAAGCTAATGGGCTCCGCCCCCCTTTATCCTTTTATCCTTTTATCCTTTAATCCTTTAAAGCATCTCATCTGTCTTTACCCGCCAGCCCTCGGTGCAGCCTTGGGGGAGTATTACAAAGCCACCCATTATTTTGAAGTTATAACATAACGCCTTTCGTTTTAAGTTGCCAACACCAACATTCATTTACTGATGGGGTTAATCCTGCCAAAGGACTGAATATTTCATCATTAATCACCAAAA
>NZ_MCTY01000084.1:0-7761 GCF_002873635.1 Shewanella sp. 10N.286.52.B9 | reverse complement strand
CTGAAACACGTTTCTGGACAGAAATCATTTAGAGTACTCTGTCTACGTCGACTAATATTGATTAGAAAAAGTATCCGAAATTATCAAAGATCTATAATTAGTTTCACCCTCTTTATCTACAAAACGAGCGGTGAACGGTAGCCGAAGAGTACAGGGCAAGATCACGAAGCTTTACCTTGTGCTAAGTTTTTTATCTTATACTTCTTTTTGATAACAAACCAAGTCAACCATGTCTAAGCTCAATTTATTCAAGTACTTTGTAGCCTTCATTGCATTTTGACCTTATAACTCTTTATTAAAAACGACGTATACTCCCTCAAAAGTAGCAACCAACTCATCCGCACAAAATAGATTGCAGGCTATTTGAACACGACCTTTTCCCTTGCGTTGAAACGCACGATGAAACCGAGACCACGCCGTAAGGTTGTCATATTTACATACTGCTGTTACATCTTTGCTGGCGGGTTTCAAGTATCGAATGCTATTTTTTTGAATAACAATTTGATGTTTTTTACCCTCCAGCTGGGCATAAACTAAAGACCAACCTGCCAAAATACCAACAACAGACAAGCTGCCGCCAAACACCGTATTCATGTGGTTTGTATTCATTCTCAATGGTGCAGTAATCTCGATATTTTTGCTGCTACAAGTATTCACACCGATACCGAGAGACTTTGATACTGGTATATGATGATGAAGGTAGACTTCAAGCTCTCTATGTTTCATATAGACCGTTGCCTTTTTTAGACCGCCAAAATATTGCAAAAGTCCGTTTTAGAGGGATGCAGGAATTACATTTTAGCTAATTCAGTTAATACTTGCTTATACGTATCCACTGATTGGGCTCCAGAAATAGCGCTCTCGCGATTGAATACAACTGTTGGAACACCTGATATACCCGCTTGTTTCCATTTCTGTTCCAGCGACTGGACATGACTTCGCATATTATCGTCATCTAGGCATTGCATTGCTTCGTCAACATTAATACCAAGACTTTGCAACTCTTGCTCGAGGGTACTCTTGCTGGATATATCTTTTTGCTCGCTATAAAACGAAGCAAATAACCGGTTTTTAAGCTCGGTTTGCTTGCCTACACTTTTTGCATGCTCCAGAAGAATATGAGCATCAAGGGTATTTACAGCTTTTAGCCCGTCAAAGTAGTCGAATTTAAACCCAACGTCTTCTCCAAGCTCTGTCATCTCTTTTCTGAAACGAATGCTATCTTCTAATGTAGTACCGTACTTCCTTTTAAGGTGGGCACGTAGGTCTTCACCTTCAAGCGGCATATCTGGATTTAACTGAAAAGGTTGCCACTCAATCTCAATGCGATCTTCTATCCCAAGCTCTTTTATCGCGGTATTTAAACGCTTATAACCGATAATACACCAAGGACAAATCACATCTGACACTATATCCAATTTGATTTTCTTATTCATATTTAACTCTTTTTTATCAAGCGTTTAGCTTCAATTTTATTTCATTAAATAACACTAAGCTGAATCCAAATTGTTTATTATTCGGTATCCTGCTCATTTTCACCGTAGAGAGTTGCGGTTCTATATTTTTTGCTCACAAAGCTGAATTGTTGGAACGGTATTAGTGAAGTTCGGTACATCAGCTTTTATCTTCTCTGCATTTGGGCCAAATGCCGTTTGAAATGACTCTATAGATTCAAATGAAATTGTACTAATCGCCACATATGCCGCTGCTTCACCAGGAACAACACTTGTTAGCCCTGCATCTACTGTCGCCCCTTTTAGTGCGTCTCCCAGAAGCTCTCCTATCATAGGAACATGTTTGTTGCAGTAGTAATCAAAATCAAAAATCACATCATCGTTATTTGGGTATATTACGTATACTTTAATCATTGCTTTTTCCCTTTTTCTTTCACTAAAGTTTTAAACTGTTGGGGGTTACATTTTGTTCTTGGGCATTGCTTTTCCAATCATTGATTCACCCATTATTGCCTGCTTTTGGTGGGAGATGATCCCAGAAAGAATAGCGGTCATTCGATTACGTTTACCTGGAACCACAACTGCTTTTCTACCCAAACCATTGATAGCTATTTCTGCTACTTCCGCAGGATCTTTTGCAACCATAGGTAGTTTTGACCAGTCAACACCATTATCAGCAGTCATCGGTGTAGTTGTTAACCCAGGAGAAAGAACCGTTACATCAATACCTTTGGGTTTAAGTTCGCCATGAAGAGATGCACCTAGCTGAAGAACATAGGCTTTGGTACCTGCATAATTTGAAAAATATGGGGAAACCATATGACCAGAAAGACTTGATACCATTAAAATACCGCCTCTTTTTCTTTCGATCATCGCTGGTGTAAAGTGGTGAGTCAGTTGCAATACAGAGGTAACGTTAAGCTGTATCATCTTCAACTCTTGCTCTAGAGATGATTTAGCAAACGAACCATTAACTTCAATACCAGCGGCTAGTACAAGTAGCCCAATACTTTTGTCAATTTGCTTAACTTTTTCGACGCCTTCTGACGTACTTAAGTCAGCAGAAACTGTCATTGCTTTAATTCCGTAGCGTTCCGTAAGCAACGTAGCTTGCTCTTCAAGCTCTTTTTCTCGACGAGCGACCAAAACAACGTTCAATCCTTTTGCCGCAATCTGGCTTGCCATTTCTGCGCCAATGCCTGATGTTGCCCCTGTGATAAGTGCCCAATCACCATATTTTTCTTTAAAGCTGATACCCATAATTCGTTACCTTTCTCTGTGTTTAGTTGATGGGGTAACTATATGGAATTTGGAGGTACAGAGCTCTCCATAAAAGTTCAAAAATTGCTCACATTAGTTCAAACGAGCCAACCTGAATAGAAAGGTTAAAATGCGGTGGTGTCAAGTTAAACGAAATTGAGAAGGGGATAGGCCTGTTTGTCCTTTAAAGGCACGGTTAAACGTGGAAACCGACTCGAAACCCGTTTCAAAAACGATGTCGGAGATACGTAAGCTATTATCTTTCAGTAACACTTTAGCTTTGTTGATTTTTAATTTGCTAATGTATTTTATTGGGGGTTCTGAATACACCTCTTTAAACTTACGTTTAAAAGTAGAAACACTCATATGACACAGTGCTGCCAACTCATCCACACTCAGATCCGCATACAGATTACTTTGGATAATATCTTCAAATTTGGCAAAGTTAGGTTTAAACATAGAAGCAAGAAAATCGAGTTCAGAAGGTGCGCCGGTTCTTTTCGCCATAAGAATGACAAATTCACGTAGTTTGCTCTCGATAAGCAAATCATCCGCCAACTCTGGAGAATCCAGCAATATACTGATGCTATCACGATAGTGCTCTAGCAATTTGTCCACTTCAACCTGCAAAATATTATAATCGACCCTGTATTTTGACTGGCTAATATCAAAGTTAAACAGTGACTGAAATATTTCAGGATAGAGAAGGATACCAATCGCTTCACCTGCACCTTCATCATTATGATAGCTAGTGTTTTCATAAAAGTAGTTAGTGCATTTTGCCAGTATTCCGCAGTTTTTGTTCAATGAAGCAGATTCTGTCTGTTCCCTGACGTTAAAATCGCCATTTGTGACAAACGCAAAACACGCTTCACTGTCTACAAATACGCGCGGCATACGTTTGAAACTGGGTATATCTTGTTTTTGAAAAACAATACGTCCATTATATTTTATTGTTTTCATTTAAAGGCACCATTCAATAGTATTGCGATAAGGATAAAGCAGTCTACCTGCTCGATTAACTAATTGGCTCAACTAGAATCGTGTTGCTACGGTGCTGCATTCATAATCATTAGACATCTAAAACTCGACAACAAAACTAAAGCTCGAGAATAGCCTACGCATAATCTATTTTTCAAATGTACTCAATACAAGCATGAATACGTGTATAGATCGAGCGAGAGATTCATGTGGTCTTTGCCCTCTTGATTGAACTTTGAGTCCTTGACGAAACGTAAGGAAATAGTCGGTCAAATGCTCCGCATCTATACCATCAATAAGTCGTTCTGTTTTCTCATATTGAGTAAAAAATGCCAGTGTTGCAATACGACCTTGTTCAAACTTCTTAATAACATACTCATAGAGGGCTGGTTCGTTTGATTTTAATTCAACAATACTGTTTGTAATTAAGCAGCCGTAAGTGAGTAGATCATTCTCTGGATTTAAGAACTCACTATCAAATAAATATTGAAGATTCTCTGATATTAATTTATCTGAGTCGAGTTTCCTGAGTACCACAGACATGTGATGCTCAACATAGAAATCTACTATACATTTAAACACGGTTTCTTTGTTGCCAAACGCGTTGTAAATACTGGTTTTAGTTAATCCTGTAACGGTCGATAATTGATCCACCTTAGTCGACGCATAACCATGCTGCCAAAAATATTTGGCCATAACTCCAAGCACTTCTATCTCGTCAAACTGTCTTTTCTTTGCCATTTATCTATACAACTACATAAAATTCTTATTGACACCTATTGTACTAGTTAGTACATTAATTGCAAATGTACTAACTGGTACAATTAAACAAAACAATGAGGAACAAACGATGTTTTCAGCTATAGCACTATCACTACTTGGATTTGCCTCAACGGTGATTGGAAGTTTGCATTACTTTCTAAAAGTAAAAAAGAACAAGCCTCCCAAAAATCCTATCATCCTTATGCTAGCACTTGCGGCAGGTGTCCTTTTGGGGCTAGGTGCAATTATCAGTGGGATTATAAATATGCATTGGAGCTTTGTTTTCGTTGTCTTAATGTCCAGCTTTTCCATATTTCTTGGTGGTAAATTCATTTGGGTATTCAGTCAAAAAGATACTCCTCTAGGTGATATTAAAGTTGTAATTGGAGATAAGTTCCCACAATTCGAATCAACAACATATGACAACGAGATTTATTCGGCTGATGACATAAAAAATCAACGCGTTCTACTCAAGTTTTACCGAGGTGCTTGGTGTCCATACTGTAGTGCTGAATTAAAAATGTTTAACGATATGAAACCGACCCTAGATCGATATGGCGTTAAGGTCGTTGCGTTGTCGGGAGATACGGCAGAACAAGCAAAAATGCACATCGAACGAGATAGTTTAGATTTTCTTCTTTTGTCAGACCCAGAACTCAAAGTAGTTAAACAATACGGCGTTGAACACCACAAGGCTTTAGGGGCTGACTCGTCTAAAACAAAAACAGTATTAGGGCTGCCATTTCCTACTTCATTTGAATACAAATCAATGTCTATCCCAACATCGGTCTTAATTGATGAACATGGTGTCATCCAATGGATAGATCAGTCTGAAGACTATCGACTAAGAGCAAGCGAAGAACGATTAACTCAAGCCTTACGTAACGCTTTCACCATTAATAAATAATAAACCGAGAGAATTATTATGTTTAACTACCACAATATTGAAACAGCACCAGAAGCTTCAAAGCAAATGATGGAGCAATCTAAAAAATCACTTGGTTTAATTCCAAATTTACATAAAGTGCTAGCAGATGCTCCCGCAACTTATCAAGCTTATTTGAAGACTTATGAGTTATTCACGCAAAGTACACTATTCAGTCCACTCGAAGCTCAAGTGGTTCTGATGACCTCAAACTTTGAAAACAACTGTCACTATTGCGTTCCTGGTCATACGTGGATCATGAAATCAGCTAATATGCCAGAAAGCATTATTGAAGCACTACGGGAAGGAAATGAGTTACCTGATGTCAAACTACAAGCGTTGCATGTCTTTACTAAAGAGCTACTAGATAATCGTGGTCATATAGGTGATGAAAAGTTGCAGAACTTTCTAACGGTAGGATACACTGAGCGGCATGCACTTGAAGTGTTGACAGGCTTAGCTTGCAAACTCATTTCAAATTTCACCAATGCATTATCTCATACACCAGTTGATGCCCCATTAAAGGCTTTTGACTGGACTCACCCTTCAGAGAGGTAAGATCAATCTGAAGAGAGTATCTACTGATACTCTCTTTTAATGGCCGTGTATTTTCATAAGTATATGTGTTGTGGATTAGTAAATTTGGCCACATAGTCAGAACTCTAGGCATAAAGAAAAGTAAGTCAAATTACGAATCTTTAGTATAGCCTCATTCCTGCTCTAGCTTGTTATGGGGCATAAACGAGTTTGAAATTGCTAACTCAATAGTTCTTTTAGGTAACTATTCCGCTTATGAGAGTGACTAGGTGCCTCGGTGATCTGCTTCATGTCATCACTACTACCAACGATATGGATTTCACTTTCAGCTCTCGTGATTGCTGTATAGAGCCAAGCTCTATCTACTATTCTTCCGTTTTGCAGAGCGATGATGATGCGTGGAAACTGTGACCCTTGAGCTTTATGTAGGGTGATTGCGTAACCCAACTCCATGCAGTCGAGAACGGATTGTGTTATCTCAACCTTTTCACCTGTATCTAGCGTCACTTCACCGTAACTATCCCCAGAAGGTTTGGCGTTAGTTAGTGTGCCAAGCGAACCGTTCTGAACACCTTTGTCGTAATGGTTCTGCGTGAATAGCACCGCATCATTCATGCGAAGGGGCAAAAAGAACTTATCCCCATTGATTTCGAACTCAAGGCTAGTGCTATCTGGGTTAACGGCTTGTTGGGTGAGTTTATTGATTTCTGATACGAGTGCCTTGGTTGGAGCCATGACACGACTGCTTTCAGGACACTGTTGGTAAAGCTCACAACAGACTTTGGCAATGTCTGTTTTACTGGTTTCGTGAAAGTGTATTGCACCTGTACTTAATTGCTCAGGCGTCACACCTTGATTAATGAGCTTTGAGTATTCGGGGATACCCGTTGAACCTTCCTGTCTCTTAACGATATCTAGCATCGTATTCGCCACCGTTTTTGCTTCAACGATGTCTGCCAACACCTTGCCACAACCGATTGGTGGAAGTTGGTCGGGGTCGCCAGTGAATATCAATCGTACAGAGGGGTGAATGTGATTCACAAGACGATACATGGTTGGCAAGTCAATCATGCTTGCCTCATCAATCACCAGTAGGTGATTTGGTTTATCGACACTGGGTTCAATAGGGTCTTCACGCAGCAATTTGGCAATGGTTGAGGTAACAAAACCGATGGACTCATGAAGTCTCATTGCAGCGCGGCCACTGAGCGCCACGGCGTGTATTTCAAACCCAAGTTGATGGTAAGCCCTGAGAGCCGTTCGGAGTACCGTTGTCTTGCCTGTTCCTGCACCGCCCGTAATACAGCTTACCGAATTATCCAGACTCGTTGTTACGGCTTCGATTTGTTTGCGGGTTAATTCGTAGGGAAGCTCCGCAACCGCAGAGCAATACGCAGCATTGGCGTTTTCATCAAACAAGTCATTTCGCTTAATCAGTGTATTTAGCCGCTTGGCAACGACACTTTCCATCAGAAGTTGCGCCGTTGGATGGTAGGCTCCTGTGTCGGGATTTAAAATATACTGAGCTTTATCATGACCTGATTTGAACGCCTGAGTGACCAGTGTTTTGTCTCTTAATAGCTTGTTGAGGTAAGGGCGCACATTGGCATGAGTGGTATAGGTGTGACCTTTTTCAATCTCCTTGCGAATCGCCATTTCCAGAGCAGCGCTGAGCCTTCTTGGGTCATCCTTCGCAACATCGCTCTTAAAATCCGTTAACTTGATAATGTCTTCAATGGCACTGAACGAAAGACCAAAGCCCATTAAAGCATAAGGATTATCCTTGATAACATCGATGGAGGCTTCACCGTGATGCTTGAGTAGTCGTTGCTGCACACTGGC
>NZ_MCTY01000083.1:0-8954 GCF_002873635.1 Shewanella sp. 10N.286.52.B9 | reverse complement strand
GCAGACCTTATAATGTAATAAAGTATGAGGAGATTTTGATATGTTAGCAACAAATAGAGTGCAAGCTAAAACGGTCAACAAAGTCGAGTCGAGAGTACTTGCGAAAGCAGTCACAAAGCTTTTTAAGTATTGGGGGATTTCACAGGATGCCCAATGCTCATTGCTTGGTATAAGCCCTTCTAGTCGTAAGAAAATAAAATCTATGGAAGAAGGCTTGGTTGGCATCCCAACAGGGCGTGATTCATATGAGCGTGTAGGGTACTTATTGGCAATCCATAAAGCTTTGCGATTACTTTACCCCCAAAACCCTGAACTGCTTTATGGGTGGGTCACAATGCGTAACCAAAAATTTGATGGTCGCACTCCGCTAGAAGTGATGACTGAGGATGGATATTTAGGGATAGCTAAAGTAAGTCGCTATTTAGATATGAATCGAGTGCACTAATGTCATCACTGTTTGACGATCTGCTAGACCATGTGGGTGGTTTATATTCTTACAGTCTTCGACACACCTTTATCGATGAATTTAAGCGATTAGCTATCAGTGAACATATAGTGGCGCTGATAGTCGGTCACACGAACCCAAACATAACCTACGGCTGTTATGGTAAGGATGTTCAGGCTAGGGCATTACTCAAATATATTGAGCGACTTGAATATGATATTTGATGATCGGGTGGGTTTAATGTGCAATCTTAACAGGGCAAAGCTAACACGCTTTTGCCCGTGCGACGTGAAGTCGTATGAAGCGCTGTTCACCGCTTAGAGTGAACCATCTGTATCACCAGATGACCCTATGGCTCTGAATAAAGTAGCGAGCCAGACAATGTAACGAAATTTGGTTTTTATACCGAATGGGAACAGAATCGTGAGAGGACGTTCTTCCTGATAACTACAAGTCGGGTAAGTGCTAGGGAGTCAGTATGATGAACATATGTGAATCCACGAAAGGTGCGTTATACGTGAAGCAGCGGAAGTGGTTTATACGCTGTTGCCAAAATGGCAACGAGAGTAGGAAAGAGATTGGGCAATGCTCTATCAAAGCTTCGAGTGAGTATTGCAAAGGTAACCCCTGTGGTTACTGGGTAACATAGTACGCCTTAGTGGAGGCTTGAGCCGTATGCAGTGAAAGTTGCACGTACGGTTCTTAGGAGAGCGGCACTTGGTAACAGGTGCCGCTTATCCGACCAAAACGAGTTTCAATCTATTGTTATAAGCATAATTAGATCTAATACATGCCACAGTTTGCTTGAAAACATACAAAGCACAGGCCAGAATAACTATGCCACTACATTGTCTCGAGTTGAGAGCGCGGCGAACAGCTCGCTCATTTTTCTGTACTCGGTATTCTTCAGGTTTGTAATGAAAATGCCTTTGTGTTCGTTAAAAAAGTTTCCGTACGACTCGATTTTATCGAGAGGTGTTGAGCCTTCGCATTTAAATTTCAACTTATCTTTCGTAGTGTGTATTTTCCCAAATTCTTGTCGAGTACCTGCGTATGAAACTGAGCAGGTCTCTACGTCATAGCGGTATGGCGTCAATTCATTTAGTGCCGCCATCCAGAGTTTAAAACGCTGCAGCGCTACATCCAACGTTAAACCGTTGCTGCCAGGGCGATCTTGAACATGGAAATCGGCACATAACATGCAGTATGGTCTGCTTTGGCCAGTCTCTTGTTCCTTTTTCTTAGAATCTTGGAGTTTACGACTTGTCTTTTTTATGTCGATTTTAAAATTAGGGTGAGGCAATGTTAGTCCACCAATCCTCGTGCTGCGTCCACAGTTTGCCTCGGCTATTTTTAGGTCACTGGTCAAAGATTTAGTCCCATCACCATTGATAAAATACGCGTCAGGATCCGTCCCACGTACATTCATGAGAGCCTTCGATATGACGGTTTTTCCGAGGTCGTCATCGCTACTATTCAGCGCCATAATCCATGCCCGCACAGACTTTGTCATAGATTCGTCCGCCTCTATAGGTAGAGTTAACTCGATTTGACTGTCAGCAGTGCTAGCGTCAGTAAAACTGATACGGTCTTTATACTCTGATGCGTCAAGCTGTCTGTCGGCAAAGAGCTTTTCGATGTTGTGTTTTTGAGTTAACAGCGTCTCACGTTGAGCCGAACTGGCTTTGATGTCTTGCATCCCCGCTTCGCAAATCGGGCAAGGGAACCCTTTATTTGTTTCTAGAACAGCCAAAAATTGCTCATGGGTTGGGTTGGTATGGTTTAGATTGAGCGTATATTTGCAATCTGGACACTCATACCGACCGTCTTTAGTACCATTCATTACGTACGCGTCGACAAGGCCACTCGGTAGGGATTCGTACACGGCAGAAGACAGGCTTGTTTTCAGAGTTGACGCACGAACAGCTCGATTCATTTCTGCCCTAGCGTCACCTTTACAATATTTGCAGAAATTCGCCGCTGTTTCGATAAGGCTTTTAACCGTCGTTGAGTTTTTGCTAGTGCATTTACCGCATTGATACTCGATCTCATCGTATGGCAAATACGCTTCTTGCTGAGTCAGTAATGCGTGGCCTTTTTCGTTGCAAAAATCCTTGAGTGCCAGTGTTCTCTGCTGCGCACGCTCAGGGAGTTTCTCCGCGAAGAGGTCATGGATTTTCTGGACAGACGGTGCTTTGTTCATCAGTTTTAAAAAAGATTTTTTTTCCGTTCCTTGATAACGGTCAATTACCCCCATGACAGCACGCAATGCTTTTTCTGGAGAGAGGTGATTAATCCTGTCAATGACGAGAAAGAAGTCACCGTTTTCAGCCGCCTGTTTAACCTTTTGCTTGTCTCGGCGAATTACTTCTGGATCATTATAATGTCCCTGATGCCCCTGGTACTCAGCGCAGAGCCCTGTAGCCAAGTTTTCACCCCAGATGTCGAGTTCAAGGTTGTTGGTAAAGTGAAATCGAATGTCTTCTCGCCACTCCACTGGCTCTCCGTGTTCGTTCGTTGGAAATAACTCCATTAGCGTGCAAACAATCATGAGTTGATCGGCTTTAATGCCGGTACGCCCAAAATTCGTACTTCTCACTTTGTGCGTAGTTTGCCAGTTCGAAAAGTAGCCCGTGATTTTTTCGTACATATAGTGCACGCCAGTTTTTTTCGGTTGGCCTTTAAACGTACCGCTTCCTTGATAATCCGATTGATCTGGCGACGAGTAACTGATGTATGTGAGCGAAGCGCCATATGGCAGCTGCTCTTCCAACAACTCTCGCGTATTTTCGATAAGTTTCTCGTCAATGGTAAGCAGTTTAGAGAGCATTTTTACCGAGAACTCTTTATCTAATGGGCCTTTGAGTCGTCCGGTAATCGTAGGGTCTAGAATCGCAGTGATGGGGATTTTATTAGGTTTATAGAGGTGAGAAAAACTCGGCACCTTGACTCGAACACCTGTATCGCAAGGCACTACGACAGCATCATTTCCCCAAACGCGCTTTGTGCGCGTTACCAACACTTCCACTGTAGAACTTTTATCCATAAAAATAAACCACTTACTTGAACACTGTGCATTGATCCAGTTGTCATTATGCACAGTGATTAGAAGTTTACAAACAAAAAAATAGTTATCGAACACTTGGCAAAACAATTCCCCGATTTTTTGGTCGGTTTTGCGTAAAGCGACCAAAAGCCAGAGGCACTTAACACGTAGTTGTCCTTAATAAGATCCGTTTCTGTTGCAAGACAGTAGGCGCTCTCTAATTCATGACGTATTGGACGATGATTGACAAGGTTGCCAGTGAAAATAAATGATTTTTGAAAAAGAGTTAGGGAGAAAGTGATGTTAGTTGGTGTTCTGATTAAAAACGTTAATGGTAAGGCCGTAGCGTGTGAGGTTGAATTTTCTTCAAAAGACAATGTGTTTAAGGAAAGTTATCAACTGTTAGTGATCTGCTCCAGTGATACTGGACACTCGACTAAGTGAGTGTTGCCATACCTCTATTTAATCATATTTCACTAAACTAGCAAAAGTGCAACTTAAAGCTGTCCAGAAATGGTTAAGATGTTTCAATATCAACTATGGGAATATCTGATTCAGAGTTTCGTTACATGGGCCATAAGGTGCGGTGGTTACCACAGGCTCCTAAAAGATTATGTTCTGTCACCTATAATCTAAAAATTTTAGGCAGCAGTTTAACTGTGTTTCTAGCGTCATATATAGCCCTGTGTTGAGTGCCTTCGATATCTATCCCGGACATAGCTAATGCTCGCTTTAATCCCACTTGCGGTTTAACTTGTTGGGCTTTAGAAAACGCTTTCTTGAGGTTAATGACCGTACTTGGGATAAATTCATCTAGCTGGTGGTTAGTACAGTCTAGATTTATTTGTATTAGGTCATAGCTACCCCAGCTTGAAAAAATATAGCTATTTTCTCTTGGCAGCCACTTTTTGAAATCGGTAAATACTTGACTGAAATTTCTTGCTGTCATTACCTCTGATTGTGATATACCTGTTAGTTCAACACAAAAATCACTCAAAATTGGATATTTTTCTGGGCGTACAAAACTGCTAAATTCATTGCCCTCACTGATAAAGGTGAGATCTTTTGTTGGGACTGCAATTGCTGTTATTTCGATAATCTCTCGATCGATGGGTATGATGGCACCATCCGAGGTGCAGATGTGTTCTATGTCTATTACGACTAGGTAATCGTGATTAATCAATAGCTGAGTTAGCGCATCCAGTGTATATGTAACTTCCATATTTGGCTCCGTCACACGTAGTTAGGCTACGCCTGATATTTATATGTATATACACACTACTTAATACTGTTGGTTAGATCAATTATTTTCAATTGAAACAGTTGCTTGTGGTGGTTTGGTAACGGTTTCTGCGTCTAATGGAATTAAAGCTAGGCATTAAAGTTGCAGTTAAAGGCGTACAACCTAAATAGCTACTCCCTTTTATTATGTATTAAGACGTACTTAAATGTTCATAGAGCGTTTAACAGCAAAATTAATCGTAATTCATGCTGAAACCGAGCACCTTTGGGATAAACGAGTCAGTAGTAACATCCTAGTATTGTTTATTCCAATGTCGCTTCACAGTTGCAATCCCCAAGCCCAACTCTTGCGCCGTTTGGGATTGTGATAAGCCCATATGCTTTTGCATCCGTACTTTAACAGTGGTGGTACGGGCTAGTGGACGACCAAGCTTTTTCCCCTGCGCTTTGGCTCGCTCCAGTCCTTCTTTGGTACGTTCGCGTATACGATTTCGCTCAAATTCGGCAAAGGCTGAAAACATCTGCAACATCAGCTTTCCCTCCGCAGAAGAAAGGTCGGCTACAGGCAGGTCTAAACATACGACTTTAATGCCTTTTTGTGTGAGTAGGTGAATGGTGTTTTGCACATCGATATTGTCTCGCCCAAGACGATCTAATTTAAGTACGACTAACGTATCTCCTGACTCCAGTTGCAGGTTGATCAATGCGCTAAATTTTTCGCGTTTCATCGCCTCCACAGAGCCAGAAACTGTTTCACTAATGACTCGTGAATTTATCACCTCATAGCCACGGTGTTTAATGGCTAAGATCTGGTTCTCTGTGGTTTGCTCTGTAGTCGAAACTCGGCAATAACAAAATGTACGCATGTGTTCGCCTCTTTAGAAAATAACATAAATTGGTATCAACAATATTGGTATCATATTCGATTGGTGTCATAAACTTATTGATCTAGATTAATGATACCAATGTTGTTGGTAAATTTTTGGTATCAATATACGAATGTTTTTTGATACCAGATTGATTGGCTAGCGGGTGGTGTTTCAAATGTTTTGTTGTCACCAGGTGCTGGTGGCTTTGGTTGTTAATGAGACCCTAAAATAAGCATATAAAAATTTTTTTTCAAAAAGTTGTGGTAATATAATGCCTGAAGTGGTAATCTAATTTAAATTAACATACATTTATTGTTGACATGTGTGCTGCTCTAGGTCTATTCTTGTTTGCAACGAAGAGAATGTCTTCCCTTTTAACGACAAGGATTAATAGTGATGGTTATTACACAAAGAAATATTAAGAATATGGCTTCAAAGTTAGGTACTTCATTTTATCGTGTAGAGGATGCACTAGAAGAAATGTCTTATGAAGATGAAGATTTCCCAAGCTCACATGAAAATCTGAAGAGTGTTTTTGAGGCGGTTAAACAAGTTCTTTAACAGGTGGCAAGCTTCAAAAAACACGCTTATTGCGTAATGCCGTTCACTTAACGTGAACGGCTTTCTTTTTTATGGGGTATCGGTCCTTCGAACACTTCAGCACTCTAGGGTAACTACGCTCCCTTTTTCCCTCTAAAACAAACTGTTTTGCATTCTTTTCTATATCAAAGATTACCTTAGGGATATTGCCTGGAGACATACTAGGAAGCTGGGATAGTTTAAAAATAATATGCGATGACGCTTCTCTAAAACTCAATTGGTTAGTGTAGTGGTAATGTGAACTTGGCCACTTGCTTAGAAGTTTTCAGTACAAAATTTATCTGAAAAAATTTAAATTGAATAATCGTTCTAAGAAGCTTTTGTCCAAAAATAAGCTAAGTAAGCTTCAATGTAGTGGCCAGTTTTAGTTAGCCACTACAGTAAAAATAAAGAATAAAAGTGACTATTTCTGCGCATGAATTGCGAAAGTTGATCTAAAAAAGATGAACTTGTGCTTACTGAATATACAATTAACGTTGGATTTATAATAGATGAATGACGAACTGACATGTGTTGTGATTAGCGACACGCATGGTATGTATCGACACATAGAAGTTCCTGATGCTGATGTATTTATTCATGCAGGTGACATCACGAAGTCAGGAAAACTGGAAGAGTTGAATGATTTTAACGCTTGGCTTACAGATTTACCGCACCGCTATCGCATCGTTATAGCTGGTAATCATGACCGAGTATTTGAAAGTAATCCGATTCAAGCTAGAGCGGCTATGACAAATGCCGTATACCTCGAGGATGAAGAGGTAACGATTTGTGGAATTAAATTTTACGGTTCACCTTGGCAACCCTGGTTCTTGAATTGGGCGTTTAATTTGCAGAGAGGAGCAGAAATACAACAGAAATGGGATCGAATACCTGACGACACAGACGTCCTGATAACACACGGGCCAGCTTATCGTCATTTGGATCAAAATCTAGAAGGAAAACATGTGGGCTGCAATGACTTATTAAGTGCTGTCCAGCGAGTAAAGCCTCAGTTTCATGTCTGTGGGCACATTCATGAGGGATATGGTCGGGAGTCAGATGGTATAACAACATTCATCAATGCTAGCTCTTGTACAAGACGATATATTCCCAGTAATGCTCCAATGCTTTTCGTTGTTAAAATTCTCAATTTGCAGGTTTAAAGCGTAAGGGACTTGCGACCTGATGATATATCCTTATTTTTCAGCATCTTTGATGCAATATTTATATTAAAAAATAATGAGTAATTATATGAAGTTTATACCTGTGAGTGATTTGCATCTTGATAACTTTAAAATAAGAAAGGATTTTTGGTTAGACTTTGATCCTGAGGCCGTTCTAATTATCGCGGGTGATGCTGCTAATGCACTCTCTGGCATGGAGTATATAAAAACTATTCTATGTAAATACTTTCGTGCGGTCATATATGTCTGTGGAAATCATGAATGGTATAGTAATAAAAATCGTTTATACAAAATGAATCCTTATCATTTTATAAAGGAATCGGTTAATAACGTAAGCCATTCAACAGTGCTATCTAATTCGCCCTTGAAAAAAATAAAATATCATAGCCAGCTGGTAGACAATTTATACTTTTTAAACAATGAATCAATCGTAATCGATGGTTTTTTAATTTACGGTGGTTCTTTGTGGTTTCCGATCCACACTTACTCAAAATCTTTATTAGATGATTACGGACTATTGATGAATGACCCGAAATTTATTAATTACAAGATTATTGAAGAGCAATTTAAGAGTTTTGTTGATAATTTTCCGCCGAAGGTGGATTTGGTTGTATCTCATCACCTTCCCAATTTAGAAGCGTTTGCATTAGATATAAATCGTACGAGTGAATATGCCCCGTTCTATCATGCCTCTTTATCGGACGAATTAATTCTAAGAACTAGATATTGGATCGCTGGTCATCAGCATGATGCTACGGAGAAATTAATCGCAGGGCATGTTAAGTTCATTAGCAACCCCAAGGGTTCCGTGCCTATGACCCCAGGATTACTTAGAAATAAGGTATACCATTTATAGTGGTTATAAAATGAAAGTCAGTAAAAAGACAGATAACCTTGTCTATTGAGTACTCTAAAACAGAGACCAGTTTTATCTGCCATTACATAGCGATTGTTCTGGTTAAACTCTAAAATCGTGACCAATATTAGTTGACCACTACAAACCAACTACCGAGTATTCCTCGGTAGTTGAACTATTGCAAAATTCTGAGTCATAAAAGTTTAGTAAAAGCAGGGGAGTGCAATTCTATATTGAAGGTATAAAGGTATATTAGCTAAACAATCCTAGAAGGCGAAATGATGATATTAACAGTCAAGGCTACTGAAGAAGGCGAGCTTTACTTCGATACCCCTGAAGAAATGATAAAGGAACTCGATTTTAAGGAAGGTGATATACTTACTTGGACTCTGAACGATGACGGTAGCGTTACACTAACCAAGTCGGACATGCGCTAGTCCGTAACCAAGATTGCTATTCATGCAACTTATAAGAAATCCTTATCAGTTCAAAGTGTAGTTGTTTAGTAAAACTGGCCACTACTTTGTAGTCAGTTGGTGTGTTTGGCATAGAATCGGTTATCAGAAAGTTTGGCTGCATTTGTTCATCGTAACTCGGAAATGTCCAAAAATAAGCTAAGTAAGCTTCAATGTAGTGGCCAGTTTTAGTTAGCCACTACATAGCTCAGTTGTGGTGGCGTAAAAATAACATCGTGTCGATTTCACGTACACAGCTATGGTTCACCTATGGT
>NZ_MCTY01000082.1:0-8085 GCF_002873635.1 Shewanella sp. 10N.286.52.B9 | reverse complement strand
GTATTATCTATTATATATGGAATATATAAAGGGCTATATTTGATGCTAAGTAAACATTGTGGGGTTTTGAAAAATGGAATTGGTTTCGATACCGGGTCAAGGGGCCAAAGGGAAAGTCTGGATAGTCGGTGCAGGGCCTGGAGATGTTGAGCTGCTCACCCTCAAAGCTTATCGGGTGTTAAAGCAAGCCGATGCTGTCCTGTACGATGCCCTCGTTAGCCAAGACATCTTAGATTTAATCCCACAAAGCGCTGAAAAAATTGCTGTGGGTAAACGTGCTGGCAAGCATAGTGCTGGGCAAGATGAAATAAATCAGTTACTGGTGACAAAAGCTTACACTCGCAAAAACGTGGTACGCCTTAAAGGTGGTGATCCGTTTATTTTTGGTCGTGGCGGTGAGGAGCTGCAAACCTTAGCAGAAACAGGGGTTGCTTTTGAGGTTGTCCCCGGTATTACTGCTGCTAGTGGCACAGCTGCTTATGCTGGCATTCCATTAACCCACCGAGATTTTGCTCAAGGAGTGACGTTTATTACTGGTCATTGCCAATTACAAAGTCGGCCGATGGACTGGCAAGGTTATGCAAATCCAAATAATACCTTAGTGGTTTATATGGGCATTTTGAACGCAGAGATTATCCGTGATGGATTAATGAGTAGTGGCCGTGATGGTGATACGCCTGTGGCTATTGTTTCTAAGGCGACGACCGCATCTCAACAGCGCTTTATCGGTAAGTTAAGTGAGTTATCGCAGCTGGCTGCAGATCCTGCTTTGCAAATGCCAGCATTGATGATTATCGGTGAGGTGGTGTCATTGGCAGACAGCCTCAATTGGTTTAATCCTCAAGAGTACTCAGCTGCACCAATTCAGTCTCAAGTGAGTATTTAGCGGATTTGATCTTAAGCTATATTTACCGATAATTTTGACCGCATGAATTTAAATGGCGAAGACGACAGTCTTGGCCATTTTTTGTTTTTAGCTGCTCAGGCTTGCCATTAACATGTTCATTTCATACTTATCCCATATTTGTCATTCTTATTGCTGCAAACTTAATTATTATCTCAGTGCTTACCTAGCAAATTTTGATTTCTGTAATTCTTATACAGCTTTTATTGAGATTAATGTGAACTGTGTCTATGTTAAATTGTGATACATGGGGTAGTTCAGCATTGGGTAGCGTTTTGGATGCTGTTTTTTGTGCTTTAGTTCCTGTTTTGAAATTGAATATCGGTCTTGGTTCAAATTTTTGGTCGAATTTAGGTGTTATTAGTACATTTATTTCACAATTTATTTAAAAGGTGTGACCTCAATAGCGGATTTAGGTCACAAATCTATTTATTATGTGGTATCTGAATTTTAAAGGTTACAAGTAATGGCTGGATCCTCAAATCAGGTTATAACAATTAAACGGGGCCTCGATGTGCCTATAGCGGGTGAGCCGCAACAAATAATCGACGTCACAGCAAAGCCAACCAGAGTTGCCATATTAGGCGAAGAGTATGTTGGTTTAAAGCCGACTATGTTGGTTGAAGAAGGTGATATCGTTAAAAAAGGCCAAGCGCTTTTTCAAGATAAAAAGATTGCCGGAGTGACCTTTACTGCCCCTGCGAGTGGCGAAGTGATTGCCATAAACAGGGGCGAAAAACGGGTGCTATTATCAGTGGTGATCCGTTGCGAAGGCGATGAAGCCGTGAGTTTTGCTACTAGCGATGATGTTTTGGCATTATCCCGCGAAGCGGTGCAAACCAATCTGGTTAACAGTGGGTTATGGACGGCATTAAGAACCCGCCCTTTCTCAAAAATTCCCGCGTTAGATACTAGGCCATCGGCAATCTTTGTGACCGCCATGGACAGTAATCCGTTAGCGGCCGATCCTCGCGTGATTATCGCTGAGCAGCCACAAGCATTTGCTGTGGGAATGCAGGCACTAACCCGGTTAACCGATGGTAAAGTGATGCTGTGTCATGATCAAGGTGAGGCGTTACCCGGCCATGATTTAGCTCAAGTTGAGTCATATCAATTTGGCGGCGTTCATCCCGCTGGGCTGGTGGGTACTCATATCCATCTGCTGCATCCAGTAAGTGTTGAGCGGGTAGTTTGGCATATTGGCTATCAAGATGTGATTGCCGTTGGCAAGCTGTTTCAAACCGGTGAGCTATTTAATGAGCGAGTGGTGTCATTTGCTGGACCCAATGTGTTAAAACCAAGGTTACTGCGGACCCAATTAGGGGCAGACTTGGGTGAGCTAGTCGAAAATGAAATTGAAGATATTCACTCACGGGTGGTATCGGGCTCCGTACTTTGTGGCCATACCGCCGTTGGGGTTTATAACTATTTAGGTCGTTATCATAATCAAGTTTGTGTACTAACTGAAAACGCCCGTCACGAGTTATTACCTTGGGTGCGCCGTAATAAAGAAAAGTTCTCACTGACAGGTATCATGATGTCAGGTTTTAGCCGTACTAAAAAACTGTTTGATTTTACCACCCATGCAGGTGGCTCTCCTCGTGCGATGATGGCTTTTGGTCAGCTTGCCCGCGTTATGCCTTTGGATATTTTACCGACCTTGTTGGTGAGAGATCTGGTGGTGCGAGATACTGATGAAGCACAGCTATTAGGCGCTTTAGAATTAGACGAAGAAGATTTAGCACTTTGTACCTTTGTTTGTCCCGGAAAGTATGACTTTGGTAAAGAGTTACGTGCTTGCCTAGATATCATCGAGAGGGAAGGTTAATGAGTCAGCAACAAAAGAAACCGGATCATCAAGATCGCTATTATGCTCATGGCGACTCGATGAAAAGTTACTTGCGATCCTTGTGGATTGCTCGTGGCCGCAGTACCAAAGGTAAAGTGCATGTTCGTGATGCCATTGATGTAAAACGTACCATGCATATTGTGGGTATGTGTTTACTGCCCGCCATATTTTTTGGGATGTACAACCTAGGCTTACAAGCGCAAATTGCCATCATGGCTGGGGCAACTCAACCTGAGGCTTGGCAGGCTGGCTTGTTTTCAATGCTGTTTGGCCAGTTAACCGAACAATCAGGTTTTGTCAGCTTAATGGCTTATGGTGCGAGTTATTATGTGCCAATTTACCTAATGACCTTGTTTGTCTGTTTAGTGTGGGAAGTGGTTTTTGCCAAAGTGCGGCGCCAAGAATTACATGAAGGCTTCTTTATTACAGCATTACTGTTTTCTATCATAGTGCCGGTATCGACACCCTTATGGATTATTGCTGTAGGAGTGACCTTTGGGGTTATCGTAGCCAAAGAAATGTTTGGCGGCATGGGTTATAACTTTTTAAACCCAGCGTTAGCCGGTTATGCCTTTATCTATTTTGCCTACCCCACAGAAGTCGCAGCCTTAAGCCAATTTGTTGCTGCTGATGGTTTTTCAGGTGCCACCACCTTAACCCAAGCTGCAGCCAGTCGCGCGAATATGTTTGCCGATGTTAGCTGGATTAGCGCCTTATCAGATCCTGCATGGATAGATGCATTTTTAGGCTTCACTCCAGGCTCTATTGGTGAAACCAGCACCTTAGCTATTTTGATTGGCGGCGGTGTATTGCTGCTAACTCGAGTGGCAGATTGGCGAGTGGTTGCAGGGGTTATGTTCGGCATGATCGCTACAGCAATATTGTTTAACTTAGTTGGACCTGCGAAAAGCTCTATGGCTTCTATGCCGTGGACATGGCATTTAGTTACCGGTGGTTTTGCACTGGGGATGATGTTTATGGCAACCGATCCTGTGACCGCCTCATATACCCGCAGTGGTCGATACGCCTATGGCGCGTTAATTGGCTTTATGACCATACTCATTCGAGTGTTGAATGTGAAATTGCCTGAAGGGATCATGTTGGCGATATTGTTCGCAAATCTATGGGCGCCATTATTCGATTATCTGGTGGCTCGTGCCAACATTAAACGGAGACTAAAACGCCATGGCCTTTAAGAAAGATAGCATAGCTGGCACGATGATTTTTATCATCAGCCTGAGTTTGGTCTGTTCGTTTATGATCACCGGTACCGCTGAAATTTTAAAAGAACGTAAGCTGGTTAAAAAGCGTGATGAAGTGCAGCAGTTTGTATTACGGGCCGCCAATATTGATATCAGCAGCGGCGATTTTAGGGAATTATTTGAACAAAGAGTAAGCCCTAAAATGGTCAATCTAGAGTCGGGTGAGTTTGTTGATCATGACAATCTACTTGATTTTGATGAGCGTATGGCAGCGATAAACCCAGATACATCATCAAAACCTAAAAAAGATACCGCCAAAATTAAAAGCCGTGCGGATAATATCCGCGTATTTGAAGTCTTTGACGCTAATGGTCAATTATCCAGTGTGGTGATGCCCATTTATGGTAAAGGACTGTGGTCGATGATTTATGGTTATTTAGCCCTTAAGCCTGATTTAAATACCGTTGAGAATATTATTTTCTACGAACACGGTGAAACCCCTGGTATTGCTGATTTTGTAACAGATCCCCAGTGGACTGACTTATGGAAAGGTAAGCAGCTATTTGATGATAAAGGCAAAATTTCCATCAAGGTTATCAAAGGCGGTGCTAAAGCTGGCGATATTCACGGTGTTGATGGCGTTAGTGGCGCAACCCGAACGGGCATGGGCATTCAACGTGCGGTTGAATTTTGGTTTGGTGTAGAAGGTTATCAAACCTTTCTTAACCAGTTTGCCACTACGGAGGCGAAATAATGAGTACGACTATCTCAACTAAACAAATTCTGACCTCACCGATTTTTGCCAATAACCCAGTGGCGATGCAAGTGCTAGGGGTCTGCTCTGCACTGGCTGTGAGTAATTCAATGCAAACCGCATTGGTAATGACACTGGCGGTGACCTTTGTTTTAGTGTGCTCCAATGTGATCATTTCGAGCATTCGCAATTTTATCCCTAGCAGCGTGCGTATTATTGCGCAAATGACCGTGATTGCCTCTTTGGTAATTATCGTTGATATGGTGTTGCAGGACGTGGCTTATGAGCTTTCAAAGCAGTTATCTGTATTTGTCAGTTTGATTATTACCAACTGTATCATCATGGGCCGCGCAGAAGCCTTTGCGATGAAATACCCACCGCATTTGGCATTTGTTGATGCGCTAGGTAATGCCATGGGCTACGGGGTGATTTTATTAAGTGTCGCCTTTGTGCGTGAGCTACTAGGACGCGGAACCTTATTTGGCAAAGAGATATTTACCACTATCGAAAACGGTGGTTGGTATCTTGCCAATGAAATGTTCACCTTGCCACCAAGCGCATTCTTTTTGATCGGCGTGATGATTTGGGCGATCAATGTTGTGCAGCGTAAGAGAGGATAATGGCAATGGAACACTATATTAATTTATTTATTCAAGCGGCCTTTATCGACAACATGGCACTGTCTTTTTTCTTAGGCATGTGTACCTTCCTCGCGGTGTCTAAAAAGGTCTCAACCTCATTTGGTTTGGGCATTGCAGTGATTGTGGTGATGGTATTAGCCGTACCGGTAAATCAGCTGATTTACGTGAATATCCTTGCGCCAGGTGCACTGGCATGGGCAGGCTTCCCTGAGCTTAACTTAAGCTACTTACAGTTAATTACCTTTATTGGGGTGATTGCCGCTTTAGTGCAGATTTTGGAGATGTTTTTAGAAAGATACATTCCAACTCTGTATCAATCTTTAGGTATTTTCTTACCGCTACTAACGGTGAACTGTGCCATTTTTGCTGGGGTTATTTTCATGGCCAACCGTGATTATAACTTAGGCGAATCTGTGGTGTTTGCAGCAGGTAGTGCAGTGGGCTGGGCGATGGCCATTGTCTTACTCGCCGGGCTGCGTGAACGGATGAAATTTCATGCTATCCCACTAGGGCTGCAAGGAATTGGCATTACCTTTATTACTACAGGTTTAATGGCATTAGGTTTTATGTCATTTGCTGGCATCACTTTGTAAGGCGTGAAAATGCAAACAAATTTGAATTCGCTTATAGATGACTCACTCATGCTTGAATCAGTGGTTTTGGTAAAACTGACCCATGAGACTGCTTGTTATCAGCAACTGTTGAGAAGGTGCATTTAATGGAAATGGCAATTGGCATAGGCATGTTTACCATAGTGGTAAGTTTGCTGGTAATGATAATTTTATTCGCCAAAAGCAAATTGGTGGGTACGGGTGATGTCACCATCGGCATTAATGGTGATGCAGACAAAAGTGTGTGCACACCTGCTGGTGATAAACTGCTTGGCGCACTGGCGAGCAACAGTATTTTTATTCCATCGGCCTGTGGCGGTGGCGGCACCTGTGGCCAATGTCGGGTCACAGTGAAATCAGGTGGCGGTGATATCTTAGCCACAGAGCTTGACCACATCACCAAAAAAGAAGCCAAAGAAGGCTGCCGGTTAGCGTGTCAGGTTGCGGTGCGAACCGACATGGAACTAGAAGTGGATGAAGAGATCTTTGGGGTTAAAAAGTGGCAATGTGAGGTAGTTTCTAATGGCAACCAAGCGACCTTTATTAAAGAGCTGCTGCTGAAAGTCCCTGAAGGGGAGGATGTTCATTTCAAAGCCGGTGGTTATATTCAAATTGAAGCCCCTGCCCATGAGGTGAAATACGCTGATTTTGATATTCCTGAGCAATATCGTGATGACTGGGATAAGTACGACTTATTTAGCCTAGTTTCAACCGTTGATGAAGATGTATTGCGTGCTTATTCAATGGCGAACTACCCCGATGAAAAAGGCACCATCATGCTGAATGTGCGTATTGCTACGCCGCCAAGCAATGATTTACCACCAGGGCAAATGTCGTCATATATCTTTAATCTAAAGACTGGCGACAAGGTAACTATTTCAGGGCCCTTCGGTGAGTTTTTTGTCAAAGAAACAGACGCAGAAATGGTGTTTGTTGGTGGTGGTGCAGGTATGGCGCCGATGCGTTCGCATATTTTTGATCAACTTAAGAGTAAGCAAACGAAACGTAAAATGTCTTTTTGGTATGGGGCGCGTTCAGCGCGAGAGATTTTTTACCAAGATGATTTTGATACCTTAGCCGCTGAAAATGACAACTTTGAATGGCATGTAGCTTTGTCAGAGCCTTTAGCTGAAGATAACTGGACCGGCTATACCGGCTTTATTCATACGGTATTATTGGAAAACTATCTTAAGAATCACAAAGCGCCAGAAGATTGTGAGTTCTACATGTGTGGCCCTCCAATCATGAACTCCTCTGTGATCAGCATGCTAGAAAGCTTAGGTGTTGAAGAAGAAAATATCTTGCTAGATGACTTTGGTGGCTAGTGTTTAGTTACTAATGTTCAAAGTAAGCTAACTAACAGTAAGCGTTTCAAAACAAAAAAGCTGAAACCTAGGTTTCAGCTTTTTTTGTCTAAAATTTATCGAGTCTAGAGTTTGTCGAGCTTAAAATCTTGATGTTTACCTTGTAAGCTAGGTTCAAGGTGTAACCCTCCCTTATATCGCTGCTATTTTTATACTGATAACAGATTACATGCATAAGAGAAATGAGGTCAAATTGCGATGGTTAACATCTCCTGTGATTAAAGACTAAATTAAAAAGGGGGCAAAATGTTTCATGACCACCAACTCTATTCTCCATTTATATTGGCACTTTTTACGTAGACCATAACTTCGATTTAACCAATTGCCTGCCGCAGGCTTATGTGCAGATACAACTGCGAGACGCCGCAAGTACATCCATGTAGGCTCTGCCAAAACATCCATGTTTTGGAAGCTCGCTGCTGCATCTACACTGGGATTATTGCTTCTTCGATTTGACTGTATTAGTGCCAAGTAAAAGATTAAAAAGATTAAAAAGATATAAAGCTAAAAATCCAAAAGACTCAATTTGAATTGAGGGCGTTGAAGAAAATAGCGTGATGCTCACATGGATGTGAGCATAGCTTTCGCGGTGCAGGGATGCACCATCGGAAGCGTTAGCATTTTCGAATAAGACCGAAGCAGTCTACAAACGAAGTTAAAAGCTGGATCGATCCCCATCGAAAACTATGCGCTTTTCAGCATTTTTCGTTAGGGGCGGCAGGGTGATCCAAGAGGGTATTGCTGTTGATACCCTTTTGGT
>NZ_MCTY01000081.1:0-418 GCF_002873635.1 Shewanella sp. 10N.286.52.B9 | reverse complement strand
AATCTGAAGTTTCAGGTGTTGCAGCCATTTGTGCGCGAATTGGATTCAAATCAACATACGCCATACAGGCGAGTACGGCCGCATCATCTAACAAGGCTTGAGATTTAAACCGCCCTTCCCAAAAACGGCCTGTACACTTGTCTTCTTTATTGGCCATTCTAGCAATCGGTTCACTCAAGGAACGCATAAACCAACTAATATCGGTTAAACGTTCTCGATATAGCCCAATACAATCATTAACCGTCTTTAATTCAAACTCATTAAGGACTTCAGCTTTAACAAATTTATGCGTCAACAGGGTGCCTTTAAAGCCTTTATGCCATTGGGTAAGCACATCTATATCAGACCATTCTTTGGCTTTATCCACATCGACTTTAAGCACCACATGTAAATGATTACTCATCACCGCATAAGCACA
>NZ_MCTY01000080.1:0-32186 GCF_002873635.1 Shewanella sp. 10N.286.52.B9 | reverse complement strand
TTTGGCGCAAAGCTATGGGTGCCATCACCGTTGTCGGTAAGCACACCGTCAGTGCCGCTGTACGTCACCGTATCAACAGATAGGTTATCACCATCGATGTCGCTCGCATTCGCCAGCAGCTGCTCATCGGTAATGATGATTACGCCGTCTTCATTCATTGAGAAAGCTTGGTCTTCTACCTCGGCAGCATCATTTACCGCGGTCACATCGACATTAAAACTCATCGAGTCAGTAGTCGTATCTGTGGTAGGTAGATCATCAGCGTCTATCTGACCATCAGCATTGTTATCACTTGAAACATTTACCTCAAAAGTCTCACTGTTGGTCGCAGTGCTTGCATCTGTTGATGAGGCGCCATCAGATATTTCAGTTTCGCTATTTGCACTTGATGGTGTTGCTGCAGACGCAGTTGCTGACGAAGATGGCGCACCTGAACTAGTTGAAGCACCTTCAGCCCCACCGATACTTTGGGCGCCTGAAGATACAGCCTCTTCAGGGGCTGCATTAGCTGCCCCTTCGGCCGCAGAGCTACTAGCTGCTTCCGTATCAGCATCTGAGGTTGAGCTTTCAACAGCTGATGATTGAGAATCTGTTGAACTAGGGGCTGCAGAAGAAGCCTCGGCATTGGCGGCCTCTGCATCATCAGTTTGAGAGTCATCTGTTGATGATTCTGAGCCGCCTGAAGGAGCCAAGCTTTCTTCTGCCGTTTGTATGTCTACCGATGATGTCGCAGTCGCAACAGTATTGGTGACTGTTGATTGATTATTCTCAGCCTTAGATGATGAAACCGTCGAGTCTTCTGTGTTTACTTGTTCAACAGCATCATTAAGAGCATCATTTTCAGGATTATTAGACAGGTTATCATTTGACATAAAAAGGCCTATTTATAAAATAATTAATTGAATTTAAAAGCACGGAATCCCCAAGAGAACTGGGCAGTTCTCTTGTTCATTTAATAAATTTTTTGAATCATTTTCGGAAGGCCAATCAAACCCTAGTTTTTATTCACACCTATGTTAAAACTCAACATAACTATGCCTTTAGATTTAAACTAGCCTGTATAATTAACGGTAGTCTATAGTTTTGAGTTTGTGTATAAAAAACACACTTTTTTGATCTAGATCAATAAAACAACAAATCAACATGCCAAGTTGACAGGTTGACAGGTTGACAGGTTGACAGGTTGACAGAGGAAGAGTATTCGAGGGGGTTGCCCAAATAGCGGCTAAATAAATAACGTTACTAGATTAAATGAAGCTATAAGTAGATTTAATATCAACTCAAATTAAAAGTAATATCCAAGAATAATATAAAAAGGCTAAGCCCCTTTATTAGTATTTTTAAAACTATTCATATGACGAATTATTAATACTGATGTGTAGCGCTTCAACAATAAATAGCTCAAAGCTGAATTTAACTATTACACTTCAACCAATACTAACCCCGACAATAGTCTGCTAATGCCAAACAATAATGACTCAATCGTAAAGCCTTAAGTGAATGAGAGAAGTTTAAGAATGGAAGCGAAAAGGATTAAAATGGCAAATGATCAGCTGATATTCCTCCATTAACAGCTAAGAATTAAGTTTTTCTCAGTAATTACCATTGCAGCATAGTTATGTCGCGATTTAGTTAAAGCGACAGCCAAATAACAAAAAAGGACTCATTAGAGTCCTTTCAACAATCTTGCTCAGCTACATTTAACCAAGGAAGTTTAACCAAGCTAGCTTAACAGCTAACTAAACCTAGCTACGTAGGCCGATGCCACGTGAAATAAGGTAGTATGCTACAAACCATAGCGAGGCACAAAAGCCTACCATAATGGCAATTGATAACGGCACACTGATATCAGCAAAGCCTAAAAAGCCGTAGCGGAACACGTTTATCATATATACCACAGGGTTTAGCGCTGACACGCCTTGCCAAAAATCAGGTAGTAATGACAGCGAGTAAAACACCCCACCAAGATAAGTCAGTGGCGTTAAAATGAAAGTGGGGATAATGCTAATGTCATCAAAGCTTTTGGCAAATACCGCGTTAATTAACCCGCCTAACGCAAATAACACCGAGGTTAAAAACACCGTCATAATCACTAAGCCAACATGATGCAGGCTTAAATCAACAAAGAACATTGCCACCAAGGTCACAATCAAGCCGACACTTAAGCCACGGGCGACGCCGCCGCCAACAAAACCGGCAATCATCACATAATGCGGCACAGGTGCCACCATTAACTCTTCAATACTGCCGTGCATTTTGGCACTAAAAAAGGACGAGGCCACATTAGAATAGGAGTTGGTGATAACCGACATCATGATTAAACCTGGTGCAATAAACTCCATGTACGATACGCCGCCCATTTCACCAATACGGTTGCCAATTAAGTTACCAAAAATCAAAAAGTACAAGGTCATGGTAATGGCTGGCGGCACTAAGGTTTGTACCCAAATACGGGTAAAACGATTGGTTTCTTTAATTAAAATACTTTTAAAGGCAATCCAATAAAGCTTGTTCATTATTTTGAGTCCTTAGTTTTTTTAACTAACTCGACAAATAGCTCTTCAAGGCGATTAGCTTTGTTGCGCATTGATAGCACTTCGATATCTGCATTGCTTAACTGGTTAAACAAGTCATTCAAATTATTGGCTTTAGCCACATCCACTTCCAATGTGTGACCATCCACTAAGCGACAACTCATGTTATTTAATACAGGGGCAGTGGTAATATTATCGCTTAAATCTAAAATGAAGGTTTCCACATCCAGCTTACTGAGTAGGCTTTTCATGCTAGTGCATTCAACCAATAAGCCTTTATCGATAATGCCGATATTGCGGCACAGCATTTCCGCTTCTTCAAGGTAATGGGTGGTGAGAATAATGGTCACGCCCTGACTATTAATTTGCTTTAAGAACTCCCACATCGAGCGGCGAAGTTCGATATCAACCCCTGCTGTTGGTTCATCAAGGATCAGCAGTTTCGGCTCATGCATTAACGCGCGAGCAATCATTAAACGGCGTTTCATACCGCCTGATAATGCTCTGGCTTGGCTGTCACGTTTTTCCCATAAATCCAACTGGCTTAAATACTTTTGTGCACGCTGCAATGCCACTGCGCGGGTCACGCCATAGTAACCGGCTTGGTTAACTACAATTTGCAGCACGGTTTCAAACTGATTGAAGTTAAATTCTTGCGGCACTAAACCAATGCACATTTTGGCGCGCTCTAAGTTGTTGTCGATATCATAATCGAACACTTTAACGCTGCCTGATGTCTTTTGCACTAATGAGCTAATCACGCCAATAGTCGTCGATTTACCCGCACCATTGGGGCCTAATAGCGCAAAAAAATCGCCCTGCTCTACGGTTAAGCTAAGGCCTTTAACCGCTTGAACACCGCTCTTATAGGTTTTTTGCAGGTTTTCGATCACCAACGCTTTGGTGGGGTTGCTCATTGTGATACCTCTGGTTCATGAATTGCGAATGACGTGCTGTTAATTACACTGTCTTAATTACATGATCTTAATGACCTAATGTAAATGATTAACACGCAAAATTTTCTGACGCCCAAAACAAAACTCCCGCCTATAGCGGGAGTTTGTCGACCATAGATTGGATTAATCTAATGGTACAACTTTAGCAATGTAAGGTAAGTTACGATATTGCTCTGCGTAGTCAATACCATAGCCGACGATGAACTCATCAGGAATGGTAAAACCAATAAAGTCGACTGGTACATTAACTTCACGACGCTCAGGCTTATCGAGTAATGTACATAATGCTAAGCTTTTAGGCTCGCGCAGTAATAACATCTCACGTACTTTATTTAAGGTATTACCTGAATCAATTAAATCTTCAACAATCAATACGTCACGTCCGGCAATCTCAGATGATACATCTTTAAGGATCTTCACGTCACGTGTGCTTGTCATTGCATTGCCATAACTTGAAACTGACATGAAGTCGATTTCAACATGGCCTTTGATACGGCGACATAAGTCAGCCATAAAAACCACAGACCCTTTCAATAAGCCGACCATTAGCAAACGTTCGCTGTCTGCGTAATGGGTATTAATCCTTTCAGCTAATATATCCAGTTTTTCGCTGATTTCTTCTGCAGAAATCATCACTTCTGTTGTGTGTTTCATATTACTCTCAATTGTCGATTTTTTCGGACTTGTCGTTGGCATATCCCCAACGATTTGTCAGCCCGTGCTCTATGCCCAAATGATCTAGAATTCGGGAAACCATGAAGTTTACCAGATCTTCTATCGATTTGGGATAATGATAAAAGCCTGGTGCCGCTGGCATGATGGTCGCGCCGTTGCGAGTCAGGCTTAACATATGCTCTAAGTGTATGGCACTAAAAGGAGTTTCCCGAGGAACAAGGATTAATTGACCGCGCTCTTTTATTACTACATCTGCCGCTCTTTCTAACAAATTATTACTCATTCCGGTGGCAATCGCCGCTAAAGTGCCTGTTGAGCAGGGGCAAACCACCATTTGCTTTGGCGCCGCACTGCCAGATGCCGGTGGCGAAAACCATTCATCTTTGCCCAAAACCACCAGCTCACCAGCAGCATTTTTATCCATCTTAAAATGGGCTAATAACTGCTGACAGGCTTTTTCTGAGTTTGCGCTCAGTTGCAAACCTTCTTCAGTGGCAAGCACCACTCTGGCAGCACTTGAGATCATCAAAAACACTTGGTAATCGGCGGTCAGTAAGCACTGCAGTAACTTTAAACCATAGGGCGCACCAGAAGCGCCAGTCCACGCGAGACTAATGGCCTTTTCTTTTTTTGCGTACGGGTGGTTCGAATTACTCATATGTTCTCTTTTAATCAAGCTTTACCGCTTATACGGCCAAAACCGACTTATTGATGACTATTAACCTAATCTAACCTTATCTAGTAGGTTATTTTAGTGCATTTATCAATTGTTGATGGATACCATGAAAGCCGCCATTACTCATAATCACCACGGTATCACCACTTTGTGCTTGAGCTTTAACTTGAGCAATAATGGCGTCGATATCCGTAAACACGGCAACAGGAATACTGGCGCTAGCCATATTGGCTTTTAAATCCCAGCCGACATTGTCCGCTTGATACAAAAAGGCGCAATCCGCTAAGGCCATAGATGCTGCTAAAGTGTCTTTATGTACGCCGCTTTTCATGGTGTTTGAGCGCGGCTCGAGCACCACGATTAATTTACCTGTAGCTAAATCGCCCTCGCCCACTTTGGCGCGCAGGCCTTGTAAAGTCGTTTCAATGGCCGTTGGATGATGCGCAAAGTCATCATAAACCGCAATGCCATTAACGGTATCTAATAGCTCTAAACGACGTTTTGGCGGCGCAAATTGGCTCAAGGCTTCAATAGCATGACTTGGCGCTACGCCAACATGCCTTGCTGCTGCGATGGCCATTATGGCATTTTCAATATTGTGCTGACCGATTAAGCCCCAGTTTAATATGCCTTGGGACTCGCCATTAAACTTCACTTCAAACTCATGACCGTCTGCAGCAATGGTTTTACCATACCAGCCTGTGGCGCTATGCTCAGTGGCATAAAAATGCTCTTGCTCGCTCCAACAACCTAATTCAATCACTTGTTTTACCGCCTCTACTTCAGCAGGCCAAATGACTTTACCTTCACTGGGAACCGTGCGGATAACATGATTAAATTGGCGCTGAATAGCAGCCAGATCGGCAAATATGTCGGCATGATCAAACTCAAGATTATTAATCACTAAAGTACGCGGGCGGTAATGCACAAACTTAGAGCGTTTATCGAAAAAGGCACTGTCATATTCATCGGCCTCAACCACAAAAAAAGGCGAGTTACCTAAACGGGCTGACACGCCAAAGTTTTGCGGTACGCCACCAATTAAAAAGCCCGGCTCATAGCCGCAATATTCTAATACCCACGCCAACATACTGGAGGTTGAGGTTTTACCATGGGTGCCTGATACCGCCAGTACCCAGCGTTCTGGCAAGATATATTCTGATAAAAACTGCGGCCCTGAGGTGTATTTAATGCCACGGTTTAATACTGCTTCAACACAAGGATTACCACGGCTCATAGCATTACCAATGACCACTAAATCTGGCTGATTTTCACCTTCTTTACCCAGCTGTACGGGGTCGAAGCCTTGAATAAGCTCAATGCCTTGCTGTTCAAGCTGGGTGCTCATAGGTGGATACACATTGGCATCACTACCGGTGACTTTGTGTCCCATACCGCGGGCTAATAACGCTAAACCGCCCATAAAAGTGCCACAAATTCCAAGAATATGTACGTGCATGCCGTTGCTCTACTTAAAAAATAATCAGGGGGCTATTCTAATGCAAATAGGGGGTTAATGTCAGTTATCGCTGCTAACAAAACAGGCAAGCATAAATGCTTGCCTGTTTTAAGGGGCTATCCATAAGCTTGGCTTAGATTACTGCTTAAGCCTTGGTTGTAGTTTTAAGTATTCGTTTTAGCTTGCAGCAGCGCGGTTAACTTATCTATCTTGTCGTGCAGCAGCTGGATATCTTCCGTGGTTGCCGCTGTTTTTGACTCAACGTTTTTATCATCGTTGACCTCTTGCTCTTCACGCATTATTTTGGTTTCTTCGCCCATCACATCTAGCACTGCGCCCACCATCATGTTTAAAAACACAAAAGTCGTTAAGAAAATAAACGTCAAGTAATACAGCCAACTTAGTGGATACACTGCCATGGTTTCGTACATGATCGAGGTCCATGACTCGAACGTAGAAATACGGAACAATGTCAGCATCGCAATAGACACATCGCCCCATAAAAAGTCATTCACATGGGCAAAAAACATGCTACCAATCGCGCCATAAATATAGAAGATTACAAACATTAATAATGCAATATAACCCATGCGTGGAATGGCTTTAAGCAGCGCATTAATCAACATTCTCAGCTCTGGCACCATAGACACCAGTCGTAACACCCTGAAAATACGTAATAGTCGCGCCAGTAATATGGTGGAGCCACCCAATGGTACTAAACTGCCAATCACAATAATGGTGTCGAAGATATTCCAGCCCTTGGAGAAGAAGGACTTAATACCATCACTGGCCATGTAGCGAATAATGAGCTCAAACAAAAAGAACACTGTAATGGCAATATCCAACACATATAAGCTGTTTTCAAGCCAAGTAGGCAAATGATAGGTGTGAGCACCAATAGATAATGCCGACACAATAATCACAAAAATAACAAATCCCTGGAAGGTTTTGCTTTGGTCAATTTTTTTTAGTACTGAGAGCATACCTGTTGCTTGCATAATGAATGGTTTTCTCCAAATGAGGCGCACTTTTGAGGACAGCAGAGCCTACTGAACCATGCTTAAATTAGAATTAAAAGCTTCAGCTATCACTAATGTTACAGTTAATAAAATACTTAGGTTGGCAACTAGCCTTGATAAATCTCTAGCGGTAAATCATCAGGATCGCTAAAGAAAGTGAACTTCTTGCCAGTGTATTCATCGATTCGAATAGGCTCGACATCGACATTGTGTGAGGTTAAATGCGCCACGACCGCATCAATATCGGTGACCTTAAAGGCTAAATGACGCAGTCCTTGAGCCTCAGGATAACTGGGGCGTATAGGCGAGTTTGGAATAGAAAACAGCTCAATCTGACTGCCATCTGCCAGCTGTAAATCAAGCTTGTAAGATTGGCGATCTTCACGGTAGTTTTCTGCCAACACCTTAAAGCCTAAAACTTCAGTGTAGAAGTGTTTTGAGCGCGGATAATCTTCACAAATGATCGCCACATGATGAATACCTTTAAACATAGCCTTTCCTATTCAGTTAGTGATATTAGCAACTGCTGTAAGTCAGCTTAACGGCCTTTTTTAGACTGCGCTAAGGCTTTTTGGCGGGCTTGTTGCTTAAGGGATCCCTTTTTCGTTTTACGGGTCACGGGGGCAACTTGGGTTAAATCGGGCTCAAACCCTTGCAGCCATTGCTGTGGTAAACGTCTATCTAAAAAGGCTTCCAGTTTTATTAATTGCGGCTCATCATCAACACTTAACAAAGTAATGGCTTGGCCTGCTTTGCCAGCGCGGCCTGTACGACCAATGCGGTGAATGTAGTCTTCGTTTTGAAACGGCAGCTCAATGTTCACCACATAGTTTAGCTCATTAATATCTAGCCCTCTGGCAGCAACATCGGTGGCCACCAGCGCTTTAATGTCACCCGATTTAAACTGCGCTAACACGCTCTCACGCATTGTTTGCGAAAGATCTGCATGAAATGCCACAGCATTAACCCCCGCTTGTTTCATTTGCGCAGCTGCTTTATCCGCCCCTTGCTTGGTGCGGCTAAAGATTAACGCTTGTTGCCAACTTTCTTTGTTAATCAAGTGACACAATGCGGGCATTTTTTTATTGGCATCAAGGTTATACACCCGCTCAACAATTTTGGCCGCTGTCGTATTGCGCTCGCTGGTTTCAATCACTTGAGGCGATTGCAGCAGTCGCTTACTGAACTTAAAAATACGCTCATCTAACGTTGCTGAAAACAATAAGGTTTGGCGCTCTTTTGGCAGGCGCTTTAATACCTCGATAATTTCATCTCTAAAGCCCATGTCTAACATGCGGTCGGCTTCATCAAATACCAACTGGCTGATGTTTGATAATGTCATCACTCGATTACGTAAGTGATCTAATAACCTGCCCGGCGTAGCAACAATAATATCTGCCCCCGCTTTAATGGCATCAGCCTGCGCTTTAATACTCACGCCGCCATACACCATTAGCGAGCTAATTTGAGTGTGCTCGGCATAGGTTTGAATGCTTTGATTTACTTGTTGGGCCAACTCACGTGTTGGCACCAATATTAACGCGCGAGTGCGTTCTTGATGCTCACAAGGCGATGTATTAACGAGTTTTTGTATTATCGGCAATGCAAAGGCTGCGGTTTTACCCGTACCCGTTTGCGCCCCAGCTAATACGTCTTTTCCGGCAAGCACCACTGGAATTGCTTGTTGCTGGATCGGTGTAGGTTGCTCGTAACCTAAACGGGCTAAATGCTCAACTAACTCAGCTTGCAGCGATAACGAAGAAAAAGACATAAACACTCCTAAAAACAGATACCCCAAAGTTTACCATGCTGGTTATTTTCTCAATAGGAAGAGTTTTGTCATTACCATCAGCTTGATGATGTCATTTGTAGGCTATTAATTAGTGCATACAACTGCCAAGACACAAAAGCGAAACATTTCGATCACAAAAGCATCAACTTTGCGTAAGACCTTGTTCATATAACCGCTCTATGCTTTTCAAGTTTCCAAGGGTTGAGCCACGAATTGCAGCCTACCCCACCCAACTCGTCAATAGGATAGACAACATAATGAATAAGACCTGGAAAGCATCATATGGTGTGCTTGCTTTAGTCATTTCAAGTGCCCTAAATGCTGAAGTGCTACCGACATACCAAACTGAAAATGCTTGGTTTACTGATGCACAAAGCGCAATCGATGCAAAACTGAATACCAATAATCAATTCAAAGCTAAAAACGTGATCATTTTTGTCGGTGATGGCATGGGCGTTTCTACCCTAACGGCATCACGCATTCTTCAAGGGCAATTGGCAGGAAACCCTGGTGAAGAAGGCTACTTAAGCTTTGAAACATTCCCGCACACTGCTTTAGTCAAAACCTACAACGTTGATGCGCAAACCCCAGATTCTGCAGGCACCATGACAGCAATGATGTCGGGTCTTAAAAGTGATGCTGGTGTATTAGGTGTTGATGAAGACATCGTGCGCGGCGACTGTTCAACCGTTGCTGGTAACGAAGTAGTCACAGCGCTTGAGCTTGCTGAAATTAAAGGTTTAGCAACGGGTATTGTCTCAACTGCGCGCATTACCCACGCGACACCCGCTGCAACCTATGCAAAATCTGCCGACCGCAACTGGGAAGATATCTCAGACATGCCAGAAGATGCGGTAACTGGCGGCTGTAAAGATATTGCCGATCAACTAGTGAATTTTGAAGCTAATGTCGAAGCCCGTTTTAAAGGTGTTGATATTGATGGTATCGACGTGGTTATGGGCGGCGGTCGTCGTCACTTTTTACCAAAAGATGCCAGCTTTAACAGCGCAGATGCCGTGAGTGAGATTGAAGGCGATCGCACTGATTCACGAGATTTAACCGCTGAGTGGCAAGCAAAATACAGCGAAGGTGTTTATGTAATGGATCAAGCAGGATTTGATGCCATTGATACCGAAAACACCAAGCAGCTGATAGGGTTATTTAACGAATCTCATATGCAGTATGAAGCTGACCGTGACAATGATGTAGCAGGTGAGCCATCAATTGCACAAATGACCAGTAAAGCTATCGATATTCTAGATAATAACGATAACGGTTTCTTCTTAATGGTTGAATCAGGCCGTATTGACCACGGTCATCACGCAGGTAGCGCTTATAACGCGTTAACCGATGCCATTGCATTGTCTGATGCCGTTAAAGAAGCGGTCGCAAAAACTGACCCAAGCGAAACACTGATTCTGGTTACCGCTGACCACGGTCACGTGTTCACCATTGCCGGTTACCCAAAACGCGGCAACCCTATCTTAGGTAAAGTTGTTGGTATCGGTAGCACTGAACCTTCAACAGCATCTGATGGCCTACCTTACACCACTTTAGGTTACACCAACGGTAATGGCTTCCACGATTTAGGTGATGAAACCGATGCTGACGCAGGTTACGGCGAAGACGTTAACGCGGGTCGTCAAGACCTAACCAATATTGATACAACGACTTCTGGTTTCCACCAGGAAGCCTTAATTCCAATGAGCTCAGAAACCCACTCAGGTGAAGACATCACTTTGCATGCACAAGGTCCAGGCGCACAACTGGTACAAGGCGTTGTTGAGCAAAGCGTGGTATTTCACCTTATTGAGCAATCTCTCGACTTAATTCAGCAATAAGCAGGAATGAACATGAAAAACTTAAATCTATCCCTAGTCGCCCTTGCTGTAATGGGTCTATCTGCTTGTTCAGACGGTGATGATGGTTCAAACGGTGCCGATGGTTCGAACGGTTCAAATGGTTCAACGAGCCTTATCGTGCAAACAGCTTTAGCCATTGGCGATGCAAACTGTCCTAACAGCGGCGTGCAAATTGACTCAGGTATTGATACCGACAGCGATGGTGAATTGCAAAGCACTGAAGTCACAGCCACTGAATACGTCTGTGCTCCTGGTAATTCAACCGTTAGCACCAGCGACATATTAACCAGCGTTAACAACGATTGGTTTGTAGCAGGTCAGCAAGAAATCACCGCAGCACGCCAAAATTGGCTTGCTGCCACAACGCCAAGTATGGCTACAACGAGCAGCGCTAAAACATCAGTACCATCTGTTGCGGCAACTAATGCTAGCGCCTTAAACGAATTACGTGGCAGTGCTAAAAACGTGATTTTATTTGTCGGTGACGGCATGGGCATTTCAACGGTGACAGCAGCGCGTATTTTAGAAGGCCAAATGCAAGGTAAAAACGGTGAAGAGCATAACCTTTCATTCGATACCTTCCCATTTGCAGGCTTAGCTAAAACCTACAACGTTGATGCACAAACCCCTGACTCAGCAGGCACTATGACTGCAATGATGAGCGGCGTTAAATCTGACGCTGGTGTCTTAGGTGTTGATGAACATGTTGAGCGCGGCGACTGTAGCACTGTTGCGGGCACAGAGTTAATTACCGCATTAGAACTGGCTGAAATCGCGGGTAAATCTACAGGGGTTATCTCAACGGCGCGTATTACTCATGCAACGCCAGCGGCGACCTACGCAAAGTCAGCTGATCGCAACTGGGAAGATATTTCCGACATGCCAGAAGATGCGGTATCCGGTGGTTGTAAAGATATTGCTGACCAATTAGTCAACTTCGAAGCCAACCTAGAAGCGCGTATTAGCGGTATTGATGTTGATGGTATCGACGTGGTAATGGGCGGCGGTCGTCGTCACTTTTTACCTAAAGATGCTGCTTATAACTCAGCAGATGCCGTCAGTTCAATTGAAGGTGACCGCACCGATGGTCGTGACTTAACTGCAGAATGGCAAGCCACTTATGCAGACGGTGTTTATGTGATGGATCAAGCAGGTTTTGATGCCATTGATGCAGCTAGCACGACTCGTGTAATGGGCTTATTTAACGAGTCTCATATGCAGTATGAAGCTGACCGCGCTAATGATGTTGCGGGCGAGCCATCGGTTGCAGAAATGACCGCTAAAGCCATTGATATCCTTGATAACAATGATGAAGGTTTCTTCTTAACCGTTGAGTCAGGTCGTATCGACCACGGCCATCACGCAGGCAGTGCATACAACGCCCTAACGGACACAATTGCATTTTCTGATGCGATTGCCAAAGCCGTTGAAATGACCGATATGTCAGATACGTTAATCATTGTCACCGCCGATCATGGCCACGTATTTACCATTGCTGGTTACCCTAAACGCGGTAATCCAATCTTAGGTAAAGTGGTTGGCATTGGTAGCGAAGAACCATCAACTGCGGCAGATGGCATGCCATACACCACACTGGGTTACACCAATGGTCGCGGCTATAAAAACCTCGGCACTGAAACCGATGCCGATGCTGGATACGGTGAAGATATTACTGCAGGTCGTTTTGACCTAACCGATATCGACACTGCTTCAACAGGTTTTCACCAGGAGTCTTTAGTGCCGACTAGCTCTGAAACCCATGCGGGTGAAGATGTCGGTATTTATGCTTACGGCCCAGGGGCAATGTTAGTTAACGGCACCAATGAACAGAGTGTGATTTATCACATCATGGACTTTGCCGCCGACTTAACCAACAAAGCGAACGCAGCAATAGCGAACTAAACCGTTCGCTTACAAGCGAACGAGTCTAAAAGCCAAGGCTGCAACCTAATTGCAGCCTTGGTTTAATTGATTATTTTAGCCTTAACCTTTTTATATCGACATGCATCACTATCAGCAATGTCATAGGAGTTCCCGTGAAGTTACCTCTGCCTTTATCAATCATGTTTTCAAGTCTGCTTATCACTTTATCCGCTGCAAGTTACGCCCAATGCGACTTATCCTCGTCAAGCTTACAGGCAAGTTATCAACTCACCTCCACTGATAGTCCAGTCAGCCAACACCAGAATAAAAGCAGCCTTAATTTATGGCGCCAAGGCAATACCGTGGCGCATCAATACCCGCAAACTGATATCACTGAATCATGGTTTTTGCTCAATAATAAGCAAATCAAACCCACCCGTTTTTTTGATGGCTATCAACGCGGTATTGAATACCAACCAGGCGAAATGGTTCACGGCAAGTCTGAACACGACTGGTCATATCGTTATCAATTTATCTCTGACAAGCTTATTTCACAGTTAACACTTAGCGCCGAAACAGGCAAAGGCTGTGAGCGTCAGCAAGTGCTCACTCAAACCTCTGCCAACAGTAAAATTGAGCTAGTTTGGTTACCTGAACTTCAACTTATTAGTCGTTTTAGTTGGACAAAAAACCAAGGTAAACATCAAACCCACGAGCAATGGCAACTCACTGAACTCAGCCATGACGCAAATAAAATCGCTGCTTTTTTCAATCAGCTTAATCATTACAAAATGACCGATTACGCCGATATTGGCGACGATCATAGCGATGAGTTTTTGACGAACATGGTAACTTTGGGGTTTGTTGAGCACGGCGCATCAGGGTTTTATGACACAGAAGGAAAAGCAATCAGTGATGGGCATTCACACTGACATTAACTTAGACATGGACATAAACATGGACATAAACATGGACATGCTGATTAAACATTCAGTTTATATAGTGTTTCCAAACCAGCTTTGAGTTAAAGGCGCTCTTTATACCACGCTTCAAAAGGGAGTTGCTCGTAACTCCCTGCTAATCTTGCTTATAAGCAATCAACAAACTTGAGTGATCAGTTTCATTCCGGTCGACATTCCCTATCTTCTACAATCCGCCCCCTACCTTCTACCTTCTATCTTCTACAATCCCCCTACCTTCTAGTCTGCAGTCGTCTATGAGGCTTGATATAAAACAAGTGCATTATTGAGTTCAAATAGCTACCTTTATACATATAAGGATAAAGATGATATTTAATCACTCGCAAATAAATGGAACAGAAAATGGGAGAGGCAAATGGATAAAGCACTGCAAACCATGATTGATAACATGCCAGAAAAAACCGGCAAGTCATTACCAGAGTGGCTTGAGATACTTGCACAGCAGAATATTGAAAAGCATGGAATGGCAGTTAAATATTTAAAAACCGAACATGGAGTAACCCATGGCTTTGCCAATACGATTGTGACCTTATCAAAACAAAAAGATGAGTCTACTGATGAGTTAGTTACCCAACAATATCAAGGCAAAGAAGCACTGACGCCAATCTACGATTTACTGATTTCTATCGTAAGTGGCTTCGGCCAAGACGTAGTAATAACCCCTAAAAAAGCGACAGTGAGTATCATTAGGAAAAAACAATTTGCCCTGATTAAACCTGCGACCAAAACCCGTATCGACCTAGGGTTAAAAATCAAAGACACACAACCTCAAGGTTGCCTTGAAGATTCTGGGCCTTTTGGTGCAATGTGTAGCCATCGCATACAATTAAAAGATATTGCGGATGTGAATGATGAAGTAAAGCAATGGTTGCTTTTAGCATACGATCAATCTGTTTAATAGCAGTGATACAGGTTAGCTGCTTAAACTGAATTCATGAGTTAAGAATTTCAGTTAGGCAGCCAAACCAACCCATTAAGCTCGATAAAAGCCTTTCATTACCTTCCCGCCGTACTTGGACCATAACCACCAAACTTGGTAGCAAAATAGCCAATAATCCAACCCGCGATTAATCCATCAGCAACAAACCAAAACGGTGATTGTAATGAACCGCCAAGACCAAATATAGCCACCATTAAGGCTTGGATTTGATCATAGGCCACAAAGGTAAACACCAGATTCATCCAGCCGCCCATTATGGTTGCGGTTAGCCACCAAGGCATGGCTATTTTTAACACCGGATGATAATCAAATACCCCAGCAAGCCCAATAATGGCGCCAAAAGTGATATACCACAGCAGTAATCCCCACAAAAACAATAAACTGGTTTCTGGGGCAAGCCATGGCACTATCCAAAAGCACAATACCCCAAAGGCTAAACCGATAAGCTTGCCCACGGCGGTGCGGGTGACTAAAGAAGGGTTAGAAATCATAATGACCTCCATACTATTTGAATGAGTCAGGTAAATCACCTGACTGATTTAGCCACGGCGATTAAGGGCTGCTATTAGCGGTTCACAACAGCGTTTATTCACCGCCAAGGTTGTTGTAAAGACCTCCATATTAGCCCTATCTGTTAACCCTCAATGTGATCTTGGATAATCAATGCTTGGATTAATACTTAATTATTAGCCAAGGCGAAACAGCAATAAGGCTCGCTCATTGTCAGTGCTTTTATTAGTTTGACCATCATCAAGCTGAGCATCATGAATAAAGCCATTGCTGATAAGCACTTTAATAGAACCCAAATTATCTTGGGTCACTTCGGCAAATATTGGCCTTTGAGTTTGCTCCGCTAAAAAGACTCTTAAGGCATTAGTACCGATGCCCTGACCCCAATAGTCTCTCCCAAGCCAATATCCCAATAGCCATTGCTGCTCACTTTGCCATAAAACCACACTGCCAACGATATCGTTATCAACAATTATCGCTTTGGCTGTTATATCAGCATGACTCAAAATATTGCTCTGCCAATGTTCAAAAAAGGCATTACGGTCTCTCGCCGGAAAATCGGCCATCTCATTAGCCTGTGGATCGGCTTGAAACTGATATAAATGTTCTAAATCGGTGGCTAATACATTCCTAAGCTGTAAGTGCATGCTTCCCTCTCATCTTTCATTCCATTAATTGCATTTCGACGCGCTCTTTTATCAGTATGCTTATGCAAAATTGCCAAAAATTGATAAACTGTCTGACTTAAGCCTAACCTTTCTTCAGATTAATCTCTACTCACAGGAAAACCATAGTGACCGATTCATCAATGCGCCTTAATAAATACATCAGTGAAAGTGGCATATGTTCAAGACGTGATGCCGACCGTTTTATTGAGCAAGGCAACGTGTTTATTAACGGTAAGCGTGCACAGGTCGGCGACCAAGTTAGCTTTGGTGATAAAGTAAAAGTAAACGGTCAAGATATTGAGCCAAGAGATGCTGAAGATTTAGTCTTTATCGCCCTTAATAAACCCGTGGGCATTGTCAGTACCACCGAAGGCACCGAACGCGATAACATCGTCGATTTCGTCAATCACTCAACCCGCATATTCCCTATTGGTCGTTTAGATAAAGACTCCCAAGGTTTAATCTTTTTAACCAATAATGGTGACTTAGTTAATAAAATCCTCCGCGCGGGTAATAACCACGATAAAGAATACGTGGTCACGGTGAATAAACCCATTACCGATAGCTTTATCAAAGGCATGGGCGCTGGGGTACCGATATTAGGGGTAGTCACGAAAAAGTGTAAGGTTGAACAAGTATCACCGTACGCTTTTAAAATCGTATTAGTTCAAGGTCTTAACCGCCAAATTCGTAGAATGTGTGAACATTTTGGCTTTGAAGTCACCAAGCTTGAACGTCAGCAAATCATGAATGTCAGCCTCAAAGGTCTGCCAATCGGTGAATGGCGTGATTTAGATAAGCAAGAGCTAGATGTATTGTTTGAGATGATTAAAGACTCATCATCAGAAGACAAAAAAGCCCCAAAGAAAAAGTCTCAGCCTAAAGTTAAAACCGTAGCTCGTGAAAAAATTGAAGGCCCAGAGCACTTTATGCAGCACAACCGCAGCACCAAGCATAAAGGACAAGCAAAAGGTGGCGGTAAAGGCCAAACTAAATCTCAAGCTAAAGCTAAAGGCGGCAAAGGTAAGCCAAGCGGCGGTCGTAAGCCAAATCGCGCGCGTTAATCCTGCATTAAAACAAAACGGGCGTCAGTAGCAATACTGGCGCCCGTTTTTGCTGATGCTCAGTGCTCAGTGCTCAGTGCTCAGTGCTCAGTGCTCAGTGATTAAGCGCAAACTCAATGTATTTCGCAATAAAGCTCAAGAGAAGATTCAAAATACTGGTGCTCATATTATTATTTCTTAATATGAGAACTAATTTAGAGGAAAAACCAACTAACGGATAATCTACTAATTATCAGCATCTTCAGTTTTTGTCTTCATCCGCTCAACATCTTCTTTGGTGAGTCCCATCGCTTCTGGCATATAACAGGTTTTCACCAACTGAAACATTTGCACTAAAGAGCTCAATTGCCCCGCATGCATTTGCAGGTTCAATAACGCCATTGCGGCGCCTAGTTCATCACCATCAGCAATCTCAGGCACGTTACTTAACGCTTTATTGGCTTGCGTAAGCTGGGTAATCATACCTTGGTATTCTGTGACTTTTTCAGGCAGATAACAGGTAGACGTTTCAGGGAGCTGCGCTAAAAAGTGTTCGAATTCAGTCACAAATAAATTGGCTTCAATGAGAGTTTCATTCCCCAATAATTGTAATTGCTGCACCTTGCCACTGTTAAACACCGCGTTAGCACTCTTGCCCGCTTCTGCCATTTGATTAAAGTCATCCATTAACTTGACCTGCATGTCTGAAAGTAACTGACTTCTTTGTGCAATGGGTCTGACTTTAGCATCAAATTCTAGCATTGCTGCTCGGTTATCGGCATAAGCATTAATACTCAGCCCAGCCATGAGTATTGTTACTGCAACATACTTAGCAAATGTCATTTGAATGGTTCCCTTAAAATATAATCACGTACTCAAAAACGAACCAAGCACTCTAAGAATAATGCCTCTTAAAGTCAAAAAATATTAAGACACCCTTGCGTGGGCTTTCATCATGTAACTGTGTCTTAATTTCAAACTGTACGCTTCTTGCTATTTTTTCAAAAATGGAAGTAACCAGCAGTGAATCGCATAACTGTATTTGGTGGGTATTTTATAGGCCAGTGACACTCCGCCTTGTCGAGTAATTAAATAAGTAATCTTAGCAAGGTTGACCACGCCAATGACATCAGACAATGGGTATTTCCTTACACCTAATAGGCTTGTTTTCACAATCAAATTACCATGGTCAATCTTCAAACGAGTCGATACGCTGCTATTAATACTAATATAGCTGAGACCGCTCACAAAGATGAATGCTATTAACTGTTGAGCTGCAAAAGGGATGTATGTAAACCCTTCCATCTCAGATAAGTACAACAAAAACACGCTGGTCATTACTGCCCAAGTGATAATACTGATAGCCACAATCCTCTGCCCAATAACCCCTCCTTTTGCAGCTGATATGGTTAACTGTTGAAACCCCGTTTCTTTAACCATTGAGTCATTTGGTAATGGCGTTTCCTGATGATTATTCATTAACCCTTTGGCGCTAAACTTATGCCTTTTATGCTGAACGACCACAGCTAAATCAGTATCAAAATGCTGCTCAATAAATAACGCAATATCGAGCATAACTGAAAAGCCTCTCATCGTAAGATTCCATTCTGGGTAGCTGTAGAATTTAAGACTGTAATGATGACTGACTTGTTTTTGATTATCAAAAAACGCCTCTACTTCACCGCTGGTGAAACCTGACATTTCCAGTAAAGATAAACTGCTATTTGTGACAACTTCTTGATTGGTGGTAATACCAAACCAAGACTTAGTTTTGGTTAATTCTTTATTTACAGCATCAATAACTAATCGATTGATTTTAAACATTGGGAAGAAAAAACAGCTCCCCAGCAATAAAAACACAAAAGACATTACTATTTCACCAGTATCTTGGTAATTAAACCAGCTCAAATACATAACCCCAGCACCAACCGACGCCATTACTATTCCAAAAATGAAATCGATGATGCCACCAGTATCTTGCAGCACAATACGCTCATCCGTCTGCTTAATAATTTTATAACCCATTACATCCCTTTAATATTTTTTAGCCATTTAAAAACAAAGCCCTATTGCTTTCACAATAGGGCTTTACTTACGTAATCAAGGTTTTTGGGCAAGGTACCAGCGATTATCTTCAAACTGTTCAAAGCCACACGAGCTGCCTTTTATTCTTTCCATTATGCCAGCTTTATATTTTACACCTATGTACTTAATCTTATGACCTTTATACATTTCTTCTGTAAATCCATCATCCATTTCGTATACATCGTATTTAGTTAACGGCTCACTGCCAAAACGCTTCAAATGCCCTTCTGGCCAATCTTTCTCAAGCATAGGTTCCATTTTCTTCATCGACTTAGGCAATAAATGAAAAAATAACTCAGGATCGTTTTTCAGATAACTATTGAGCATATAGTTTTTGCAGACTGCCTTTAAATTTTCATCAGAGCCATCTTCAATTCCAGCGAAGCGCTCAAGCGCATTGACTGAAGTGCTTAGCAACATTATGCTCAAAAACGCCATAGTAACGGCCGTTATTCTCATTTTAATCTCCATATCTTATTTTCTATCCTTAAGTAATCTTGTTTTGCTTAACAAAACCACCTCTAACTGTTTATTCTTGGCCCACGACGTTTAGGTTTAGGTTTAGGTAATGCGTTAACAAATTCTCGTAACTTACTAAAAAATTCATTTTGAGAATTAGCATCGCTAAATTGAAAGAAGTAGATATCCTTTTTTAATTCGCTATAAACATAATCATACAGCTCAGGGTATTTATCATTCGCCATCATAGATTCAAGCGTTAGTTCTGCATTACCGAATGTAAGAAAAGCAAATATACTGCTATCTAGTGAGACTGTTTGAAGGCCGTTTCCGACAATCGGTAAAGTAAATAGTCTGATGTACTCTTCATTTTTCTTAACTGATAAAATTAAAAAAGGATCACTTAGGCCTGGCAAGTTAACCTTAGTGATGCCAGAAGTATTAAACTCTGTGGTGTCGCCATTGGCATCATCATAATACAAGCGGTCATATTGACTAGACAGTGAACTTGGCACCGATAGCTGAACCGAAAATTCATCCTTAATGACTAAAGCCTGACTGTTGCCCTTTCCCCAGCCATTGTTTAGCCGAATATTGAATTCACTGATATTTTCAGGAATAACAAATTCAATTTTTTTACTGCTAGTAAACTGACTGGCTTTGACATTAATATCACCGAACCAAGCTGTTGTATTAGGGCTAAAGTTCCAGCCCTTGAGAGTTATCGCTTCACCTTTGGCATAACTTCTATTCTCAAAGTTCAAAATTATCGGGGTTTGAGGCACCAATAAATCAAACTGACTAGTGTTACTGTTAGTTCCATCTTCAGCGTATACAAACACACTACTGGACAGCACACGGGTTTGAATCTCATTCAATTTAGGTATTGTTAATGTCAGCTTACCATTGTCATCAGTCATCACTTTTTCATTAAATAGCTCACCACTAATATGCAGTACCACTGTATATTGCGTATTTTTTGCAAAAGTACCCGATATTGAAATTAATTGACCTTGCATTGCTTGTTGCCTAAGTTGCGTCTGCTCACTTAGCATTGTATTCACGCCGTACACTTTTAAACTTCCAGAATGCGGTTCTGAATGTTCAAAATGAGTAACCCGATGATTGTCATAAACGTCAAAAACGCCATCAGCATCGTCATCTAAATCAATATAATCTGGCGTTCTATCTAGGTCTGTATCTAACGGTTTATTCACATTACTGGCTTCAACTTCATCAGTAATATTATTCCCGTCACTGTCAATATCAACAAAATTACTTAAGCTGTCATTATCAAAATCACTATATAATTCAAGCTTATCAAGTAAACCGTCACCATCAGAGTCATCATCCAAATAGTTTGGTACCCCATCATTATCAACATCTGTATTGACTTGACCATTTTGATAAACAAAGTACTCGTAACCGTCATAAATGCCATCACCGTCAGTATCAGCTCGGTTGTGGTTCATGCCTAAAGCTCGCTCTTTTATGTCGTCCATAAAGTCTACGTCGTTGTCGATAAACACTTCTACGGTATAAGAGGCATTACCTTTCTGCCTTAATGATGAAACGCTCAAATAAGCAATTTGATTACCCTTGGGGATGTAGGTAAATCGATACTTTAATCCATTGATGGGTTTAAGATTATCTTCCCTATAAGTGCTAAGTTGACGGCCATTTTTATCAAATAGATTAGCCGTAGGGTAAAAATGATTATGATTCGAAGTGATAATGAAACTGAGTCGATCATTTGGCGTTAACTGGCCTTTAGGAAATATCAATTTAAATACATCTGTATCGCCTGAACTCGGCAAGCTACCGGCGATACGAACAGGGAACGCTCCCTTTACATTATCAGCGGTCTCAACAAGATTGTTTTGTTCAGTTTCATTTAATAGCAAGAATGCATTTTTAGATGGGTCAAACGGATAGTCATCTTGCTCATCTGGCACGCCATCACGGTCTTCGTCTTTATTTTCCCAGCTACCAAACTGCTGGTTAGCCCCTTGTGCAGCTATAGCAAGTCGACACTCAGCCATACTAAGGCTTGCAATAAGTACTATTGCCAGCCGTAAAACTATTTGATTCATTGTTTATATCCTTATAAAAACTAGGTAATTCCATCTTCTATACGTTATTTTAATAGCTAACAGTTAGTCTACAGATTAAGCTGCTTTAACTCTTCGCTTACATCATAAATTTTTACAGCTACGCTCATATTGCCTAAGTCGAACGTTGCCTCTATATCAGTCTCTATTCCATGTAAAATAAAATCGCGCAAAGCTTTGTAGCTGGCTAATTGAGGTAACACTTCCAAAGCACGTCTTACTTCGGTTTCATTTTTCCCTCTAATAAAACTCGTTAACGCCATGGCCTTAATCGTAGAATCTAAACTAAAAACAACTTGCGGGTCAGAAGGCAACATTATCGCTCGTAAAAAGCTTATGTGACTACCATTTGAAACCAGCAAAGTATCAGGTTTAGCGCTATGAATTGGATATTTATACCCCTGAATATCACTTAAATTGGTAAACGTTTCTTTGACCATAGAAAGCCTGAAAGGACCTGTCATTTGATTAAATTGAACAGGAGCCTTAATCACAATATCTTGCACTTTGCCAATATTCAAAAATATTGACTCACTTATTCCATATTGGTTTTCAAGTGATACATGACCGCTAGTCACAGTTTGGGGAAGCGTAAATTGTGCAGATTTAGCACGCAGTTTTTTTAGCGAATAAACAGCATTATTTATAACCAATTTTGTACCTGGCGCAAGGTGCTGACCATGAATGGTAATCACTTCTCCTGCCTCAGCAGTCAATGGGGTTAATGAATGTAATTGAGGGGTCTTTGGGTCGAGTAATCGAGTGCGTATTTTCTCTGTACGCTTACTTCCAATAACAACAAAGATGTCAACATCTTCTCCACCAAAAGCAATATCACCATAATCAGGAGTAATAAACTCAATCTGTTTTTCGGACTTAGGGTTAACTTTTATATTTGTCGTTTTTCCACTATTGTCTAGCTTATTTAAAACAATAATAACTTCTGCTGCAGTATCAAAATTATTGCCATAAATAAAAGTAGGTTTATCAGCCATAATTTTATTGATTGCTGGGTACCCATTTATTTTTGATTGAACCGTCTTAATCCTAACGGCCTTATCTGCACTCTTATCAATCATATTTATAGATAGTTTTGAATCACTGTCATTAATATCTAACAGTAAATCACCATCATCATCTAAATCTGCATAATCTGGAACTGAATCGCCATCTGAGTCTTGTGAATAACCCATTACATCATCAAAGTCTTCATTATCTGAGACAGTATTATTATCACTGTCCACATCCACAAAATTAGGGTAGTGGTCGGCATCAGCATTACTAGAGCCTTCTAACTTATCTAAAATACCGTCACCGTCTGAATCAGTATCAAGCCAATTAGGTATCCCATCACGATCAACATCTAAATCACGTGATGATTTATCTGCAAATACATTGAATTCATTCCCATCCAAAATACCATCACTATCAGTATCTTGAATGGTAGAATCTATCCCTAATGCTGGTTCTAACAGATCTGCTATGCCATCAATATCTCGATCAACAAATGCCTCTAGTGCATAAGTGAAATCTATACCGTTATTACCATTAAAGTCTGTAATACTTATATTGTAATTGCCTTGTGTGACAGGTTTAAAAGAAATCGCACTGCCAATTCTCCCCACATTCGCTATTGGCAAATGTGGAACTTGAAGCACATTGCCATCATCTTTTATGACCACCATGCTCGGGACAAACTTTTGATTATCCTTATATAAAATAAAAGTAAAGACACTGTCAGCTAATATCTGCGCCTCTGAAACTGAAAACTTAAAATCATCTATGTCTCGCGATTCACTAATTGTTCCATGAACTCGAAATGGAACTGAGCCAACACGGTTAGCTTGACTAACATTATTATTAAACTCTTTTTCATATGCTGATTTATATGAAGACTGATTCGCATCAAACGGATAGTCATCTTGCTCATCAGGTATACCGTCACCATCTTCGTCTTTGTTTTCCCAGCTACCAAACTGCTGGTTAGCCCCTTGTGCAGCTATACCAAGTCGACACTCAGCCATACTAAGGCTTGCAATAAGCACTATTGCCAGCCGTAAAACTATTTGATTCATTGTTTATATCCCTATAAAACCGTAAATTAATCCATTATTCTGTCGATACTTATTTGCGCAAAAGCGAATAAGCTTTTACATAAAGCCTTGCTATAAATTGAACGGTGACACCAATAATACCATCAGACTTGTTAAGGCTAGATGTGCTAATACTGGAAAAATTAATACCACCACATGTAACTGATATTTCATGGTCCAACGTCGCTGAGTTAATGTCACAGGGTAATTAAAGTAAACTAATAAATAGAAAATATTCTTTAATGGATAATGAAACACATCCAAATTTAATACTTTACCCGAGACTAAGTGAATATTAACTTGATACACGGTACGAATAGAATTGCCGCTATTGGTTTGGACATTATAAATAACTTCCACTTGTTTTATATCACCTTTGGATAATTCTAATTGCCCATCAGGCTCATTAATCAAGCTGTTTATCGGTAATGACATTGTTGCAGCACTAATATGGCAACGTTGTGGAGTCTCTATTTTATATTGGCGCTTAATTAAATAATGACGTAATAGCAAACTACCAGGCACCAAACACACATTAATAATGGCAACGATTAATGGAATCTCCGGAAATTTTGGATACATCGATATCGCGCCAGGTGTAACAAAAGGCAGTAACCCCATCAGCAGTAAGCCAGCAGATAATACTAACTGTGTCCTCACTTTTAATGGGTAAAAAAATGAGTTCATTTTGAGCGTGATATGACTCGCTGAGTTAAGTTGTTTTATGCCTTTAAAGTAAGTTGAACCAAACCAAGTTTCATCATCGACTGTAAGTTTTTCTTGCATATAGAACCCTAAAAAGCAGCACCAGTACTAGGTGCTGCTTTATCAATTTTGTGGTGATCATTATGAATAATGACTTATTTACAATAAAATAAAGCGGTCCAGCTTCCAACTATCATGCTCAAAAATCCATTGAATTTCATAGCCTGCGTCTATATCAATTAGGCTAAAAAGCTTGTTGATCAACCTGGTCTCTTTGCCTTTTATTTCAGCGATTAGCGCATTGTAAGCCGCCTTGTCTTTATTTGTGCTGCCCATCGATGCATAACGCATAGCTTTACCGTATTTTTTAACAGCGGCTGCAATATAAGGCTCTAAACTGTCATCACGATTTTGTATTTTAGTGAGAAAATCCGCTCTAAATTGATCTGAAAACATGGCTAATTGTTCAGGAGTTTCAGCTGGAATGGTGTGCAGTAAACGAAACCAGTTAGCAGGAATAGTTTCAATCATGTCAGGGGTAGGTTGATTTAACTCTCCCTTAGAAAAAGTCACCATGGAAATCTTTTGATTTAAATCTATAGATTCTTCAAGAGCTGATTCAATTTCAGATACCAAATTAACTATCGATTGATCCGTCGAAGCTCTTAAAGGGTCGAGTAAAGTATTCACTTGACGACTTAAATCTTCAGCAGATTTAACACCTCTGGAGACTTTGAATAATTTAGAGAAAAAGCGATCTGATATTTGCTCAACTTTGCTTTGTAAAGCTTTATTACTCTTCTCAGGATAATTCGTAAATCTCGCTTTTAGCACATGACCGAAGGCTTTGTTAGGCAGAAGCACATTAAGCCACTGTTGAGTCATGTCGCGAGCACTTGGGCCTGTATTCTCAATAACACCAATGTTAGGTGGCACAATATAAGCTAACTCTTTCACATCTCGAACAATTGTCCTTACCTTGTCGCCAAATACAGCTCTCACATCAGCATAACGGTCATAATTTAAATAATCTGCTTGTTGCGCAATAAGTTCACCAAGTTCCTTATCCATGGCCTGTGCTTTGATGACTTCAATAACTGCACCATATTGTACTGATTTACATCCTACACAAGACCGATAAGCCAACGTATTAGCATGGCTAAACACAACTGCTTTTTGTTGCGGGAAATAGCGTGTTTCAAAGGCAAGCTGTTTTACCCCTTCAGCAACGTAATGAAGGGTTAAGTCGGCATGTCGCTGCTCTGGGCATTGAGTGAAATCAATTTCAACTTTTTGAAAAGGAGTTAACTTACCAATGTCATAGTTTTTTGAAATTAATTTATAATCATAAGTGAGCGTGTATTCAATATCGGGGTTTACATCACCTTGTACTTCAAATTCTATCTGGCATGTTGCACTAGCAGCACTTGGGAGTAATCCCAGTAACATGAATAAAGTCGTAGCCTTCATTTATCTCTCTTCCTTGAGTCGCTTTGGTAATACCTTTTGTAATACCTTTTTTATTATTAGTAGCTCGTTTTAGTTGTTATTTTGCTGCGCCTTTCTGCGCTTTACATCTGCTTTAGTCAGCCCCATAGCATCTGTCATGTAACACATTTTCACCATCTGAAACATTTGTACTAACGAACTGATGCGGCCGGCATGCATTTGCACGTTTAACATTGCCATGGTTGCGCCCATTTCATCATCACCCACCGATGAAGCTAATGTGCTTAAGGCTGAATTTGCCTCTGTAATTTCAGCTATCATGCGTTGATATTCGGTGACATTTTCAGGTACGTAACACGTCGATGTTTCGGGTAATTGACTTAAAAAAGTCTGATATTCATCGACAAACTTATTCGCCTCAACCAAGGTTTGTTCACCGAGTTGTTGTAACTGTTGTACTTTGCCGCTTTTAAACATACCAATGGCGCTAGTCTGCGCCTCTGTCATTCGATTGAACTCTTCCATAAGCGCTAGCTGTTTATCGGTTATGACTTGGCTACGTTCGGTTATCGGCAATGTTTTGGCATCAAACGAGGCGATCGCGGCTTGGTTCCCTGCGAGTGATGCAAAACTGCTTGTTGTGAGTACAGCCAATAACACAGAGTGTTTTATAAGTTTCATTTAAAATCCTTTTTATTTATTAATCTTTTTTGCAGCATTAACGAAATGATAACACTAAGAATGGGTAACCTTGTTAGTCATATTGTTATTTTTCGCAATCACCAGTATTGCTTAACGTTTATTGCTACCTTGCGGATTCACGTTATAAGTAACTTGGATAACCATAGATGCCGAATAATGTAAGAAACCCTATGTATAGTAAAAATAGTACGCCTAAAAACTTCAATGGCATTGGATAGTAATATCGAATCTTAGGGGAGTGGTGGGCCACAATGTATTCAACCAACTCAGGCAGTGCGATACAATTAACCCGTGACAGATTGATTTTTTCACCTGTATTTAATATCAATCTAGCATGCGTCATTATTTCAGCTTTCATTACTGACTTAACTATTGCATCTTTTTTTTTGTAGTGATGATGATAGAAAAAACGTTGTATATGAATTGTATCAACCCTACTCATTTGAAAATAGCTTGCTGACTTTGTCACCAACTCATCTGGCAATTCAATGGCATCTTTCGTTATCTTTACTTTTAGGCCCATTTTGAAGTGAGAAACTAAATGCTTAATCAGTATTAGTACTACTGCTGTAAGAGTTATTTCCCCAAAATACTCTGTTGTGTTGAAGTATATAAGCCCGCTGGGAATACCTATTAGACAAAAAAATATCAAAGCCCAGGTTTTATAAGATAAAGGCCACACGATTAAGTTAGCGGACATCTCTGCTTTAGACTTATCGCCTAATTGTACTAATAACGATTCAGTTTTATTGTATTTTTGCAGTCGTTTGATTAACCAAGGCATGAGCTTTTCACTAGAAATAAATTAGAAACCAATTAGAAACCAATTAGAAATAAAAAGAATAGTAGAACATATTTGTAATCTACTATTCTTACTCTGCTAACCTCAAAAAAGCCTAAAAGCCATTTAACAGAAACCAGCTATTTGACTCTTTCTCACGACCAAATGAACAACTGAATTCACTAGGTGAACTCTCTCCAGAGAACTGAACATGAGTTAATACAGAGAGCTGCTCCACAATATTAAATCCAGCACCTTTACTATCACTTTTAGGGTTAGACTCTGTAATAGTTTTAACTCCAACAATGCTTTCAACTGTTCTGTCTTTAACATATCTCTTAGTAAATTTTAATTTTCTTTTTTCTAGAAAATTAATAAACTTAGGATTTTTTTGAGTTTCTGGGTAAAAATAATCTACTACCGAGTTTACATCGCCACTTAACTTGTAATTAACAATATTAACGCACCTTTTTTGTAAATCTTCTTCAAATTTAGCTTCTGCAACATTGGTGCTAAGTAATAGTGAAGCTGCAATTAAATATATTTTTTTCAACTCAATTTCCTTTTAATGTTAATCAATTACAGATTGATTAATGTTTCCAAAACTTGCTGACTAGATTTAATCTCAGATTGTATAAAATTAGAGATAGTTTTATCTTCACTAGCCGTTACTCTTATATTCCACCTTGCCTGGCCCCCCTGATTTGTTAGTAATTTTTTCGCTGTAACAGGGCTACCGTTAAGTATTTCTACATTATCAGAAAAACAAAGATAATATGTACCTCGTTCATCTGGTATATCATTCGCGCTCATGAGCACTTCATAGTCACCAGGCGTTAGAGATTGAAATAATTCAATCCTTCGTTATCCAATTTAACATGCCGCCCATTTTTAAAGAGTCATACTTATGCAATCAAACGAAAATAAGCCATATACAGCCCATAGCCAATCAGCCCTATAAGGAACACGACAAGTGGGCCTAAAATATAATAACGCCAAACCATTGGGGTTTTAGTAATTTGTGTCAGTGTGGCGCTATAACCCAGTTCACATAAAGCGATAACGAATTTTTTACTATCAAATGACTGCCCGGCTAATACCAAGCGACTTTCATTTTTAACATCGATATTCAGGTTAAACACATAAGGTTCGCTGTATCTCTCATTAAGTTCACCACCATTATTTTTATACCAGTTCCATTCAATATCAATTGATTGAATATCGGTTTTTTTTATCTGCTTAGCTTGCTTGTTTTCAAAATACACAGCTGGGATAGCTAAATACTCTTCACTGATAACGATGTCAGTTATTGGGGGGTAGCCAAATGTATAGTGTTTATCGCATATCAACTTTCGTCTCACTGCCGACACCCCAACGCCAAAAAGACCCACTACAATAGCAGCGATAACATTCTGACTAGAATAGACAATAAACAATGCAAGTATGCTATTGATATAACTGGGAATCCAAACTCGATGAAAATACAGAGAAGGCAACGGCAGCATAAATAATATAACCGGAAATTGTCTCATTACTGGATTATTAAATAAGTTAATTCCAATAAAAGCCTTTACTGTGTCCTGGTCAAGCGACACAGAGCCAAAAGAAGGCCACTCTTTGCTGTTAGTACTACCAAATTGACCAATAACATTGAGCCCTTGGGATGCTAAATGGGTGCGTAGTTGTTGCACTACAGCAGATATTTTATTGGTTTTCACTTTAAGCGATATTGAAGCTTGCTTAGGAGGCGGAGTGTGCTCAGTGTCTTTGAGGTGCAATATCACTTGATTGGCATGATGAACTTTTTTTAACTCGATATTTTTAATGTTTGCGTAATCAAACTCCTGCTGTGCAATGGTATAAATAGCCTTTATACCGAGTTTGAAACCATGAAACTGTGTCAGCACCTTGCGTGAAGCATCAAAGCACCATCGTCGCTGATAACTGAAGGTAATCAATATCAACAATATGCTAATGATTAAACGCCCAACAGATTCAATTGAAAGCGTAAATAGAATCGTTCCCAGCACAAGGTGAATAAGATTTAAAAATAAAAATACCCACTTCATCTTTTCAAACGCTGAAATAATTGAAAATGATGACTCGGTTTTCAATAACGTCCCTGTTATCTTGCTAAACATCTTATTCCTTTATCGCTTTAACGTGCTGCATCACTGCTTGTATCGATTCATTTTATAATACAGATTACAAATATCAATCAGTAAATACTTTATTGTAACTAGAGAAACCGTAAATGAATAAGTCATATCACTGATGAACTAATTAATGGTTTATCGCAAAATAAAGACATCTGTTTTGCCATAGCATTCATTGAATGGATACTGCCAAATTGAAACCCAAAGGGTTTGGCCTCTTGACCTAACAGAATCATCAATTTATAACCTTTTCCACCCCGCGAGTCTTTATCAACTCTAAAAGCAGTAATTTGATTTATATTGATACTCTGTTCTGTAATTGGATATATTGAGCTGACTGTAGTTATAATCTGCTGACTAACAAGGTCAATGCTCACTTGCCGCTGAGTAAATAGTAAGTGCCAGCTAAAGAGCGCACCACAAGCCCAAATAACAACAAAACCATACTCCTCATCTCCGATTGATAATGCTGTGGTGATGACAATAAGAAGAACAATCAAACCAAATACTTTTCGGCTAATAGCATCAAGCTTCCTATTTTTTATCACTGCCCGACTCGGCGTCATTTGTTTAAAAATCATCACAACCCTCCTGCTATAAGTTTAATAAGCAGACCTAAAATTAAGAAAAAGGGCAAGGGCAATAAAAATTTTGCCAAGATAATAGGCTGCCATAACGGGGTTATACAAATGCCTTCTGTCGCAACGTTTGCGTCATTGAGCGGGTTGCTGACTTGAATCTCCTGTGGGGGCTTTGATAAATGGCTATCTTCAAGCGGCAGAATTTGAGGAAAGTGACTAACTTGTTCGGTAGCGGCTAATTTAAAGGTATTCGAGATAAACATCACAGCCTGAATCGTTTCAGTTAACGTGCCAACAGGATAACTTGAGCGATGTACTTTCATTTCAAACTGCTTATGGTCTGAACTGCTACGACGAAGAAGTAACTCTGTATTATGAATACTCGCTTGCTCGGTTTTTGTGAGGCTATGACCTAAAAAGCTTAATTCAATATAGCGAGTTTGTGTTGCCATATTTAACACTAAGCTCTGTCTCAACGACCAGAGTATAAAGTCTAAAACACTCAGTATAAGCACCACAAATATATAATAAGTTTGTTCACCATTTTCAAGTGTCATCGCCATAACTATTGCTGCACACAGTGGCACTAATAAAATGATAGACATACCACGAATTAAGTAGTGATTTTTAGCGGCTAATTTAAGTGTTAATGGAAGGCCATTTGACGATATATGCCACTGGGCTTTTCTAGATAATTCTGAATACTTCAATTGTCATCCTTAACACATAAAATGAGTAGCATACCGTTTCAAACAACACTCGAAGCAAACAATTAGAATGATTCGCCATATTAATTTTGCATATTTATCGACACAATTTTTTAGGGTAATTTAAACAAAAACCAGCCATCGGGAGTTTTAATGTACTTACAACTTACACGAGCGTTGAAAGACTCACCTTGAATATATAACTTAATTTTTGCTTGTTCGATTGCACCAAAACGTTTTTTCTTAATATCGCTAGGCTTCTGATAACTAACCTTTAATACTTCGATGGATTGAATATCACCCTTTTCAAACCAGCGTTTATGTGAGCGATTCAGTATTTCCTTTAATCGTTTTTCCTGCCCAACATTATATTCCCCTGGCATTTCATCCATAAAAGCTGACAAATTTTGTTGCTCAATAAATTCAAAACTATTAAGACAACGCTGGGTTAACTGGTTATCAAGATTTTCATCACTGTTTGCCAAAGCACTTTGGCTGCCAAGTAATAGGGCGAGAAGAAAAACAATCTTATTCCTTAAGAGCATGTAACATCCTTTTTATATTATAAAACCAAGCATCTAGCAGGAGTGGCCAAGTTATTATTGTTAAATACGGCAGCAAACCTTTGTGACTTTTATTCCTTGCTTATATCTTTCAACACTACAGGGTAATTAAACTTAATCAGTAAATACAATAAACTGGAATACGGGAATGCCCAACTGTTCAGTTCAAAGCATTGGCCATCATGTAATGCTATTTCAAACGAATATATCTGGTTTTTCTTCATCGAGCCACCATTATCTGAAGCATAAAACGAATACCATTTAACATCTATTCGTACAATTTTATCCTTAGATAAAAGCATTGTATTGGTACTTAACAATTTATTGGCGATTGATTTATCGACTCCTAATTGAGCTACAAAAGGAGGGAAAGTAATATGATTTGCTGCAATGTCTATTTGCTTATTAAGCTTAAGCTCGGCGGGTTTGACTCCCACACTCCGTAGTGATGTTTTTACTCTAAGTTGATAATAAATAACTAAGCACAATAACGTGATTAAGGGGACGCTGACACCATACAGTGCCTCAGTTTCCCTTTCTGTAAACACCTGAAAATCATTCACTAGCGCAGTCACTGTTAAATTCAATAATCCAAAGCAAACGAGTAACATGAACGCCAATAGCGAAGCTAGCTTAACTTCATTGTTAAAGGGCTGGCGCATAACTCCCCAGGTGATGGGTAAGATGACGACTTTATCTGGGCTAATATTGCGATATTTTCTGCTAATGCTGCTATAAAACCAACGATTATCAGTCAGTAAATGATGCAAGTTATTCAAAATAAAAGTTCCATTTCAATTTCATAATAATTTAATAA
>NZ_MCTY01000079.1:0-7520 GCF_002873635.1 Shewanella sp. 10N.286.52.B9 | reverse complement strand
ATAATTTTTTATGTAATTAAATCAGTAGATTAAAAATACATAAAGTGTCGATTTAATGCGGTAACTATTACTTTTTCAGTAGATACTCAATTTGTTCTACTAAATTTTCAGGTTTCATGGTCGGTGCATAACGCTTTAACACCTTGCCTTCTTTGTCTATTAAGAATTTAGTGAAGTTCCACTTAATTGACTCGCTGCCCAGCAACCCTTTAGCTGAAGACTTAAGAAACTGATAGATAGGTGCGGCATTGGCGCCATTAACGTCCACCTTACTAAATAATGGAAAACTAACCCCGAAATTCAGTTCACAGAATTTGCTAATGGTAGCTTCGTCGCCTTTTTCTTGGGAGCCAAACTGGTTACATGGAAACCCTAATATCACTAAACCTTGCTCTTTATATAACTGATACAGGTGCTCAAGGGGTTTATATTGATGGGTGAAGCCGCATTCGCTAGCGGTGTTAACAACCAATACCACATGATCTTTAAATTGATCCATGGATACAGTGTTACCTTGAATGTCTACTGCGCTTTGCTGATAAAATGTTTGGCTCATGGTCAACTCCTAAAACGATAATAATACTTTTAAGTTTTATCATAACTGCAAATTGGATTGTGCACAATTTAAAATGCGGATTTAATAAACGCATAAGCTGATCTGGGCTTGCCATCAACGAGAGCAGTTAATTTTACCGATTAAGTTATACTCAACCGCGACTTGATATATTAACTTACAGGTATTGCTAACTCTTATTTATTGTAACTTGGTTGTGGTTTAATTGTGTGTTAATCCATCTAGGCGCTCGTGTTAGGCCTTTTTATAAAGACTAATTAATTAGCTCAGTATAATCTTGGCCCATAAGCACTTAGGTTTGAGGTTATAAATGAATAAAAAAATGATGGCTGTTATTGCAGCGAGTGTGTTTTGCGTCAATGTTAATGCTACTGAGTTTTCTTTAGGGCTCAGTGAGCACGTGGTATCTGCTGACATTAAGACCAATATTAACCCTAATGTTAATCTTGAAGCCGGTTATGTGTATTCAGATAAAAAGGGTAACTTGGCGCAGTTTGCCATGCATATGACCCATCAAACTGGTCCGCATTCAATTGAAATTGGCCCTAAGTTATCCAGTGTTTGGTTTGATAATAGTCCTAATGGCAGTGTCATTGCCGTCGGTGGACACTATGGCTTTGCGCTAGGCAATAAAATATCGCTGCATGCTGATGCTTATTATGCGCCGTCAGTATTGTCTTTTTCGGATGTCGATGGTTACACCGAATTAGGTGGAAAAGTGCAGTATGACTTTAACCCTAATATGGCGGTTTTTTTCGGTTATAGAAATATGACCTTCCAGTATGATGGTCGTTCAGATCGTGCTTTTGAAGATGGTTTCTATATTGGTGGCACTTCACGCTTCTAATACTTATTAAGCGGCACCTGTGGAAACACTCTCCACCAAAAAAGCAAGTTGCGTGGCAACTTGCTTTTTATTATTTGTAATAGCAGCGTATTTGGCAGTGAGTTCATCTCAAAGTGAGTCGTGCTGCACTAATCATTTAGCCAAGAAGCCTATTTAGGTTTCCAGTTCAAAAAAGGTTTTGATGGTATCCATTTGGTTCATAGCGTCTTTATAACCGAGATCAATTAAGGCACTGGTGTAGGATTTTTCAAATAATAAGTATGACGCGATACTTGAGTCTGATTGACGATTAATGCCAATAAATTTCAATAATATTCTGATGGCGAGAGGTAAGTCTTGAAAGTAGCGCGCGGCAATAACACTTAAATCTTCACTGGGCTTAATGACTAAGGTGTCAATTTTACGCAAATTAACCAGCTTAGCATCGGCGGGTGGAATAAGGTCTAAGGTGCTGTTTATCCGCTCTAAGCGTTCTAAATCACTGTTTAAAGTGTCTGAGAAAATGGTATCCAGTAAATGACCTGCAATGGTTGCTGTTTTTGGGTGAGCATCTATATCACTGTGCCTTTGTTTATGAGGGCTATCTAGATTGATCACCATAATTTTTCTGGCTCCTAGATGTATCGGGCTGGATAACGGCGACAATTGGTGTACTGAGCCATCACCAAAATAGGCTTGTTTTAATTTTACCGATGGAAAAACCAATGGGATAGCTGAGGTCGCCATCAAATGATCTGTGGTTAATGTGGTGCGGGTACCTTGTCTTCTTGCCCGTTGCCAGTCGTTAATATGATGGCTAGCTTGATAGAAACTGTAGGAATATGAGTCATTGTAACTTGATGCATCTAAGCTAATGGCCTTTAAAGCGCCACTACCGATGTTGCGTTCAATACGCTGAAAATCGATTAATTGATTCAGTAGTTTTCGTAATGGCTGATTATCAAGCAGGCTGCCCGCTTCGGTATTGACCTTATCACTTTGTAGCCCTTTTAAGGCCATTTTTGATAAGTGTTTTAATACATTCCAAAACGATGAACTGTAGACTTTATGGGTTTCAAAGTGCCGCCAAACCCAATCAAGTTTGCGAACCCCTAAATGGAAACAAGAGGCATGGGTAGCTAATGACGTTGCGTTAATTGCACCTGCTGAGCTACCACTTAGAATATCAAACGGGATATGATGATTACGCGGATAAAGCTGAACTAGCGCTTTTAACACGCCAATCTGATACGCAGCCCGTGCGCCACCGCCACCTAATACCAGTGCAATTGAATCTGACAACTATGCTCTCCTCTGTTTGATAAGCTGATGATATCAGTATGTATAGCAATAACTGGTTATACCAATCAAAATAACATAATCGACAGTAGTTACATGTAAAATATGAAATGAAAACCAAAAAAAACGCACCTTAAAAGGTGCGTTTTTTACGGCATAGTTTTAAAGCGAATGATTAGCCATTAATTGCTGACTTGATAAAGTCGACAATCTGATCAAACGGGATATCTTGTTTTTCACCAGTGCGGCGGTTTTTATATTCAAACACGCCAGCATCGATATTACGATCGCCAATAACAATTACATGAGGCAAGCCAATTAGCTCCATGTCATTGAACATCACGCCTGGGCGCTCTTTACGGTCATCTAATAAGATTTCAATGCCTTGGGCACTTAAGTCTGCGTAAAGCTGCTCAGCCATGTCTTTTACGCGATGAGACTTATGCATATTCATCGGTAAAATCCCCACAGTGAACGGCGCCAGTGACTCAGGTAACTTCATACCGCGGTCATCATGGTTTTGCTCGATTGCAGCGGCAACGATACGGCTAACACCAGCGCCATAACAACCCATTTGCATCACTTTTGACTTACCGTTTTCATCAAGTACGGTTGCGCCCATTGCTTCTGAGTAGTTAGTACCAAGTTGGAAGATATGACCGACTTCAATACCACGTGCAAACGCATAAACACCTTTACCATCTGGGCTTGCTTCACCTTCAACCACGTTACGAATATCCATCGCTTGTGCCATTGGTAAATCGCGCTCCCAGTTGATGCCAAAGTAATGCTTACCTTCTTGGTTAGCACCAGCAGCAAAGTCGCTCATTAGCGCGACGTCACGGTCAATGATAATAGGCATTTCAAGGCCTACAGGGCCGATTGAACCTGGACCTGCGCCTACAGCTGCAACCATTTCAGCATCAGTGGCAAACTCAAGTGGTGAGGCAACGAGCTCATGCTTCTCAGCTTTTAATTCGTTTAACTCATGATCGCCACGAATAACTAATGCTACCAATGGTGCATCTTCAGTTGCGCCCTTAACAATCAGGGTTTTAACTGTTTTAGTTATTTCAAGTTCAAACTGCTCAACTAATTCAGCAATGGTTTTGGCATTTGGCGTATCAACGACAGTCATTTCCTGTGTTGGTGCGGCTAATGTGCCAGTTGGTGCTGCAGTTTCTGCTTTTTCAATGTTTGCGGCATAATCACTTTCAGTTGAATAAGCGATCAAGTCTTCACCACTGTTAGCAAGAACATGGAACTCATGTGAGGTACTACCACCAATTGAACCCGTGTCAGCAATAACAGGACGGAAAGCAAGACCCATACGATTAAAGATGTTGCAGTATGCTTGATGCATGTCTGCATAAGTCTTATCCATGCACTCTTGGGTTAAATGGAAAGAATAGGCATCTTTCATCAAAAATTCACGTGCACGCATCACGCCAAAACGAGGACGGACTTCATCACGGAATTTTGTTTGTACTTGATATAATGTCAGTGGTAATTGCTTATAAGAGCTCACTTCTTTACGGACTAAATCAGTAATCACTTCTTCATGGGTTGGGCCTAAAACGAAGTCGCGGTTATGACGATCTTGGAAGCGGAGCAATTCAGGACCAAATTTTTCCCAACGTCCTGTTTCAACCCAAAGATCGGCCGGCTGTACTAGGGGCATCAAAATTTCAATAGAACCGACTTTGTTCATTTCTTCACGAACAATGGCTTCGACTTTACGTAATACACGTAAACCACTCGGTAACCATGAATAAAGGCCTGATGCATTACGACGGATAAAGCCGGCACGTAACATCAATTGATGGCTGATGACTTCTGCATTTGCAGGTGTTTCTTTTTGTGTTGAAAGCAGGTACTTGCTAACTCGCATTCCCAATGTCCACTTAGTAGCTATTAATGTGCGACATTTTATCACCTGTAACGATGAAGTCACCAGATAATTAAGCGATACCTGACAAAGATAGCCATAGGGCTATGGCAAAATGATATGGGCGATAAATTAAAGCAACTATTTATCGCGTCGGTCGCCAATGATTTTGGCAGGGTTACCGGCAACAATCGCAAATTCGGGAACATCTTTGGTCACAATACTACCCATGCCAACAATGGCTTGGTTGCCAATAGTAACCCCATCAACAATGCCAGCTTGGGCGCCAATCCATACATCACGGCCAATGACAATACCCTTTGATTGACTGGGTTGTTGATAGATATCTTGCTCTGCTGACATGCCATGGTTAAAAGCATAAATCGTGACGTTATTGGCGATACGGGTTTTATCACCAATGGTGATGCCGCAGCGACCGCCATCAAAAGAGCAGCCATGATTAATGGCCACTTCATTGCCTAGGGTTATCGGCCCATGTAAAAACACCTCGGCGGCAATCATGCATTGATTTCCCATAGTTATATTGCGCCCAGGCTCTGCAAACACATTGGCTTCGGGGGCGATAAAACACTGCTGACCAAACTTAATGGTTTCAAGCTGCTCAAATTGTTGCTGAACTTCATCTTGCCAGGGTTTAGCCCAGGTAAATTGTTTGTCTTTTAAGGAAAAATACAACCACGGCATCCAAGATAAACGTTTTTTATGCTGAGTTTGATAATCAGGACTTTTGTTTGTATCAAGGGTGCTGTTCAAATCAGACTTCATATTAGTTTTGACCAACGCTGGTGGGTTTAATTTCAATAACATTAATCTGCTGCTCAGTGACGGTCCAAAAAATATCAATATCATATAAGGCCACTTGATATAATTTTGGATCTGCTTTGGCTTTTTTATAAGCAGGTCGAGGGTCTTGAGCTAACACGTCAGTAATAAGTTGAATTAAATCACTGTTATTGAGCTTAGATGAGTGGGCGTCAATTTGCGCTTTTGCCAAGCTTGAAAATTGTACATCAATTAATTTTGGCGCATCTTGAGCGATGCCACCTGTCGCACTTTCTATTGAGTCAGAAAATGGAATATAAGGTTTTATATCAATAATGGGGGTACCATCTAATAAATCCATGCCGGATATTTCAAGACAAACTTTGCCATTTTTCTGAATAACCTTATGCAATTTAACCACTGACTGGCCAATACCATTAGGTCTGAATGTAGAGCGGGTGGCAAATACGCCTAACTTTTCATTGCCACCTAATCTTGGTGGTCTGACGGTATTTTTCCAACCTTGCTGTAGGTTTTCATGAAAACAAAAAAGCAGCCATAAGTGTGAATATTGTTCAATACCTCTAACCGCATCAAGGTTATTGACTTGAGGGGCTAATTCAATAACACCTTTAATATTTACCAACCCTGGTTGTCTTGGGATACCAAACTTTTGTTTGTAAGGGGTACGACAATACCCGACGGCCTCTATTTGAGAGTTAAAGTTTTGCGCGTTAGGATCTGTTTTCATGTCTAAGAAACCGTCAAGTGTTGTTACTAATAAATTAAGAGGGGGCATAATCAAGCATTGAACCTAATAAATGTTCAATGCTTTGTTAATTTAATACTAAAGAGCCATTAGCCAATGTAAGGTTTTAAGCAAAGCGGGTGTTAATGTCTTTAAAATGCTTCGGATAACAGCATAAATAAAATGACTTAGACACCTAGCCTGATGGTTTAATTTCTTTGACCATTAGCCATTAATAGTCGGTTGCTCTAATACTAAATTATTAACAAGTATCTACTGCTCAGTAGCGGTTTTAATTGCTTGGCCGACACAAATTGCTTGGCTGTAGCAGCTGTCGACCTGTTGTTCTGTTAATAGGCATTTTTTGATCATTAGCCCATTGGCACCTAGCTCGACCGCCTGTTTTCGTGCATCGGTTCTCGCATCTGCAATGCTTGCAGGAACCCCATCAGCAGTTTGTTGGCATGATTCACCTTCAACTAGGCCTAACACCTCAAATGACCCTTTAGGGCGTTGGTTCTCTTTATATAGAACCACATTTCCAGGTTTGAAATAGTCATCAATTGCCTTAGTGTCTAGGTTACTATTAAAAGTGTATTCACTAGCACAACCAGATAATAATATTGCTGAGCTTATAGCTAAAGAAAAAACAGGACGAGAAACGTTCATAGTAAAGCCTAATTCAAAAGAGGTGAATGTAGTATAGTTTACAATGCTTGCTAGCAGGTGGGAATAGAATACAGATAAGAAAAAAGCTTACCAAAGTAAGCTTTTTCTATATGAAGGATGTCAAAACAGCAAGTGTTATTCCATACCAGGAATTAAGAAGTCTTCCATTGTTTTGCCATTATCAACTTGGTTTTTGAACACAGTTGGCATACGGCCTTGACCCGTCCACTGGATTAATTCGCCATCAACTTCAATTTGGTATTTAGCAGGGCGCGGCGCACGTTTTTTTGGTGCAGGCTTAATTGATACTTCACCTAAGTCTTCAATTGATAAACCACTGTTTTCAATTTGCGCTAGAATTTCAGCAATGCGTGCATTTCTTTCTGCATTGGCTTCTTGCTCTGCTTTTTCGTCTTCTTCTCTTTCTGTAATGATTTTTTCAAGCTTTACTGAAAGCTCACGTAAATCTTCTACAGACAACTCTTTAACTGCAGCTTTAAAACGACGACCATGGGTTAGTATTTCTAAAAAGTCACTCATATCAATGTGCATCCTAATGGTTATTAAATAATAAGTTTTCAAGTAATGCTTTAGAGATTAAAGAATACCTATCAAAATCGCTACATTGCTTAATTATTTAGCATTGGAGTGTCAAATTTAATTGACCATTAAGCATGTCAATAAAGCACAATATTTAATAGTAAAAAATAAGTTTACTTGAATAGTCATTAAT
>NZ_MCTY01000078.1:0-5292 GCF_002873635.1 Shewanella sp. 10N.286.52.B9 | reverse complement strand
GCACTTGTTGCAGCTGTTGCTGCGAGCTTTTTGGCTTTAGCTCGTGCAACGGCAGCCGCAATTTTCGCTTTTCTGTCGTCAACTGCTTCTGACGTTACTTCTGTTACTTCGCTAACAACTTGCTCGTTAGCGGCTTGAACAGAGGCTGAGACATCATCAGTTGCACTTGTTGCAGCGAGCTTTTTGGCTTTTGCACGTGCAACTGCTGCGGCGATTTGTGATTTTTTGTCTGTAGCTGTGTTGCTAGGTTCACTGCTAGTAGTAACAGTGCTAGTAGTTACAGGCGTGTCATTAGCATCAGCTGGAACTGCACTGGCGAGTTTCTTGGCTTTTGCTCGGGCAATAGCGGCTTTAACTGCTGCACTTTTATCTGTAGTGGCACTATTGTTATTGGTTTCTGCAGCGGGTGTTGCCGTCGCTTGCTTTTTGGCTGCAATACGCGCCATTGCTTCTGCAACAGCATCTTTTTTACTGCTATCCATAGCAGCTTTACGTTTTTCTGCTGCGAGTCTTGATTTTTCTTCGCGGGCACGCTTTTCATCTTCAAGGCGTTGCAAGCGGGCTTCAAAACGTATTTTAGCCTGTTCAGCTTGGAATTTTTCTTCCGCTTCATTTTTAAGCGCTGATTTGGCAATGCGATAATACTCAACAAGTGGAATATCACTGGGGCAAACATAACTGCAACAGCCGCATTCAATGCAATCTTTTAAATTAAAGCTAGCGGCCTTATCGTACTCCTGGGCTTTTGCATGCCAGAATAATTGTTGCGGTAACAACAGAGCTGGGCAGACAACAGCACATTCTCCGCAGCGGATACAGGCTTTTTCATCGACATCAGGGGCGATTTCATCACTGCTTGGTACCAATATGCAGTTTGTTCCTTTTAATACTGGAACATCAGTATTGGGCAGTGCATAACCCATCATAGGACCACCGATGATGACTTTAGCACTTATGTTATTAGTGTCTTTGACTGGCGTTTGTGTTTGCTTGAGTGCATGGGTGATCGGTGTACCGATAGGTAACCAATAGTTGCCTGGTTGTGATACTTGATTACCCGTGATGGTCACTAATCTCTCAATCAGAGGTTTACCATTTAACACAGCATCTTGAATCGCAAAGGCGGTGCCGACATTGTGCACCACAATACCTTGCTGGGCCGGAATGCTACCTGTGTGTATTTCTTTACCGGTCACAATTTGAATCAACTGCTTTTCGCCACCGGAGGGGTACTTAGTTGGAATGATGGTGATACGAGTCATTTTTGCTAAGGATTCAAAGCCTGCTAACGCCGTCTTCATCGCTGCAGCAGCTTGTGATTTGTTATCTTCGATAGCGATAATTATCCGTTGAGGTTTCAACAAATAATCGATGACTTCGATGCCTTTGATGATGTCAGTTGCGTATTCACGCATTAACACATCATCAGAGGTGATATAAGGTTCACACTCAACACCGTTAATGATCACAAGATCAATTTCACTGGCTGGATTAAGTTTTATATGACTTGGAAACGTTGCGCCGCCCATACCCGCGATGCCAGCTTGCTTAATTTTCTCAATAACTTGTTGGTTACTCAGTTCTGTCAATGTCGCAGGCAAAAATACCGCAGCAGTATCTTGACCATCAGCGGCAATGGTGCAAGTTAAACAAGGTAAACCAGAGGCATGATTACTTGCATGCTGTTCAATACTGATAATTTGACCAGATGTAGGCGCATGTACAGGAAGGTACATAAAGCCTTCACCATCAGTGAGCATTTGCCCTTTGAGTACCTGCTCGCCGACTTTTACTGTTAAACGAGCGCAATCACCGACTTGAGGCAGCGGTACTCTATATTGAGCTGCTAAGGGTAATTGGCGTACAGCTTGAGTATTAGACAGAGTCTTAAGTTGTGGAGGGTGTATTCCACCTGGAGAATGCCATAAAGTCCCTTTATCAATTTGTTCTAATAAAGTTAGCACTGAGATTCCTCGTTTACATCGTTTACTTTAGCTGCTTTTGAGCTTTTAACATGATCAATATCAATAAGCGTGACTGGGATAGAAGATAATTTCCAATCCCAGTTCTTTAGGTTTTGTTCAACTGGGATCATATCAATACAGTCAACTGGACAAGGCTCTACACACAAATCACAGCCGGTACAATCTTTAGTAATAACCGTGTGCATCAGTTTACCCGCGCCTAAAATGGCATCTACTGGGCAGGCTTGAATACATTTAGTACAACCAATACATTCATCTTCTCTGATGTAGGCGACTTTTTTAACCGTTTCCTGAGCTACTTCGTTTAATGGCTCTGGATCAACTCCCATTAATGACGCAAGTTTCTCCATAGTCGCAGTGCCACCAGGCGGGCACTTATTTATGTTATCACCATTGGCAATAGCTTCAGCATATGGTCGGCAGCCTGGATAGCCACATTGACCGCATTGGGTTTGCGGCAACAGGGCTTCTACTTGATCGACAATAGGGTTTCCTTCGACTTTAAATTTAATTGAAGCGTAACCAAGAATTAAGCCAAATATTAAGGCTAAGATGGTTAGCACAATGACAGCGATTGCAATACTAGACATGATTATTTAACTAGCCCCGCAAATCCCATAAAGGCAAGCGACATTATGCCTGCGGTAATCATGGCAATAGCACCACCTTTAAAAGGTAAAGGCACGTCAGCCGCCGCCAAGCGTTCGCGCATGGCTGAAAACAATACTAGTACTAAAGAAAATCCAACCGCTGCACCAAAACCATATACTGCAGATTGAATAAAGTTATGATCTTCATTGACGTTAAGTAGGGCGACACCGAGTACTGCGCAGTTGGTAGTGATGAGCGGGAGATAAATCCCTAATGCCCTATGTAAAGAGGCACTGGTTTTTTGTACTAACATTTCAGTAAATTGCACCACAACAGCAATGACCAAAATAAAGCTCATGGTTTTTAGATAGGTGATACCAAAAGGCTCAAGTAAAAATTCGTTGGTTAAGTAGCTAAGTATAGATGCTAATGTGAGTACAAAAGTTGTTGCCATGGACATACCGATGGCAGAAGCTAACTTGCTAGATACCCCCATAAAAGGGCATAGTCCAAGGAATTTTACTAATACAAAATTATTAACTAGCACTGTGCCAATTAACAGTAAGAGATAGTCTGTCATTACTACACTTTTCTATATGAGAGTTCTTTAAGAGATTAGCAGTATTATCTAAGGTTTAGGCTGGTTTAACAACGGATAAAAAAAAGGGTTATGTAAATAATAACCCTTTTTTTGAATAAAGGTCTTACATTGGTTATTTATTTATCTGTTTTCGCGATAATTTCTGGTCTGGCAATGTAATAACCTTGTAAGCCATCAACGAGTAATTTTTCAAGTGTTAGTTTCTCTTCTTGCTTTTCTACGCCTGTAGCGACCACTTTTATGCCAATTCTTTTGGAGATATCAACAATCATTCTTATGAAGAATCTATTGTTGTTGTTTTGATCAATCTTATCGCTATAACTGCTGTCAAGCTTGATAAAATCGGGTTTTACTTCCCTAAAGAATTTGAAAGATGAAAAACCTAATCCAAATTGTTGAATGGCAACCTTAACGCCAACTTTGTGCATCTCATTAACGAAGCGTTGGCTTGCATTTAAGTTCTTCTGCATACCTGATTCATTGACTTCAAAGATTAATCTTGCAGCAACACTGCGGTGGCTAGATAAAATATCTGTTAACCAAGACACAAAGACTTCATGGGTAGCAGATGAGGCACTAATATTGACGCCAAAATTACCCTTAAGGCTTGGATTGGTGCTGAGTAATTGTATGCAATGAACGATGAGCATTTTATCCAAATCGATATTTAATCGATGACGTTCAGCCATTGCGACCACACTGGCTGTGGGTAAATTGGAGCCTTCATTATTAAAGAAACGGGCAAATAACTCACGATAAACATCGACTTGATTATTACAAGGTAAGATTGGTTGTTGAAAAAACTTAACCCCTTTGCGGTTAATGAGGTCATTGATGGTTACTTTCCAGTGGTTATCGCCTAATTGTTCGTTACCATTGAATTTTTCAAGAATATGGTATCTGTTAAGGCCAGATGTTTGCGCGATGCTGACTGCGGTATCCGCGAACACCAATAGCGCGTGAGGGTCAAACTGGTTTTCAAAAGGGACTAAACCGGCATTGGCAATATTATCGGGTTCAATGGTTTGGGCATATTCATCAAAGCTTCTTTTTAGGTTATCTAAAAATCGCTCAGACTCTTTTGTCGTAATACCATGAATAAATAATGCAAAATCACTGCTTGATACCCGGTAAAATTCATTGACTCCCATCTTAGAGCCAGCTGTTCTGATGCAAGTCGCAATTTTATTTAAATAATCATCGCCAGCTTCACGTCCTTGCAACTGGTTTATACTGGCAAGTTCAGCAGCTTTAACAATACAAAGCACGCCAAATTGCTGCTTATCTGATTTCGAAATAGATTTTATTTGATCGTCAAAGCGTCTTCGGGTTGAAAAGCCGGTGACAGCATCCTGATAAGCGGCTTTGGTAAGGGTATCATTTTTGTTATGAAAGCTGTCGATGCTGGCTTTTAATTCGCCTCGGCTCTTTTCAAGAGCAATACCTATGGGTTTAAGCGAGCCTTTTAATCTTGAGGTTTCTACAGCTTGAAATGACAGACTAGAAATATTACTGATGTAATCAGATGCATACTTTATCCCTCTGCGGTGCACATGCATTAACAGCGCAAAACTCAGCATAATAACTAAATACGCTAAAATGGTCAGACTCGCTGCTTTTTCAAGGTTAACAAAGCTTGTGGTGATAACTGAACTCGTGTTTAACCGGACTTGCAGGCGAGCGTCAGCAAACGTATTAATATGACCTAATTCGATAAAAAAAATTTTATCTTCAAAGTCGGCGTCAGTTTTAGCTAACGTTCCATAGGTAAAGTTATTATCACTGTCAGTACTGTGGATGTATTGGAAAAATTGGAAGCTAAAATTTTCGCTTAATTGCTGAAAGAGTGCCTGTCCATCACTATTCCATTCTGTAATTGAATTGATTTGGTGCTTGTAATTTTCAATTGCAATATGGCCTTGGCGTTGCATTTCTTTATTTTCAAGGTCATAAATACGAAATAATAACAGACCAAAAATAACAAAAAGTACTAACTGGAAAGATTTTGATAAGCCCATGAATGATCCGTTTCCTGTCTTAAATGCTTGAGTTTAATGAGAATAATGTACTCAAGGTATTATAAACTTAAAAAAGAAATATAACTGTATTAAATTG
>NZ_MCTY01000077.1:0-890 GCF_002873635.1 Shewanella sp. 10N.286.52.B9 | reverse complement strand
AAATTAACTATGCCACTACAGTGTGAGGTTTTCGTATGAGAGTGAAGACGTTAAGATCGCTAACTTTAATAACTCGTCCCGTTCCTCGCGACTTCGTGGGCTTGATAGGTGTCCATCATTACCATATTGGCGAGCAATACTTTGTACACCGCCGTGAGTAAAGTCATGCATATTCGACATGATTGGCTCTATAGCAGGCTTAAAGTCATGAAATCTATCCCCATCAACACCAGCATCACCAACCGAACTTAGCAAAAACTCTAGTTTCTTTGGAAAATGAAGCTGTTCACAACCTTCTTCGATCTTAGCTTCATCTAAGCAATATTTTACCCACATTGCTCTCGAGTAACTCTCGACCATTGGGCGAGCAAGCGCAAATGCCGAGCTAGTTAGCTCCTCTTTATCTAATACATGAATAGCGATACATTGTTCAATATAAGCAGAAAACAATGGAATATAGAGGCTATTTTTTTTGTCATATGTAAACTCAATCGTATTACAGCCGTCATTGATAGCTTTAAAATACTCTAAAGTATTGTTATCTAATTTCACCTAGAACTCCTGAAGTTAATCGTGGTAGAGCGGGTCATTACTGACCCGACCCCACTGAAGTGTTGTTACTAAACACCTGATTTTACTCACGTACATTGATAAATATTTAGGGATAGGACGCGACTTCACTTAGTCTATCTTTTTTATGCTTGCACATTATTGATCTAAGTTACACTCAACCAGCCCAAATCAACAAGCACACATTGTCGCCTAGATATTAAATCTCGAGTTCAAATTAATTATGCCACTTCAAACAGGTCTTACTTTAAACAAAGCAAGGCGGTTGATGAGGCATAATCAAAATTTATTTAATTTTTATTTATGAGATTAAATAAGAG
>NZ_MCTY01000076.1:0-5618 GCF_002873635.1 Shewanella sp. 10N.286.52.B9 | reverse complement strand
TAGCAGTAATTAACAAAAATATATTTTGAGGTATATCTATATAAGTGTTTGTATTATCTGATTTTAAAATATTTTAAGACTGAGTCGGTAATCACATATTTTTGATAAGATATGAATTATGATTCATGTGATTTCAATTGACTCAATAGTAAAACTTTAGGTGCAGGCAGTGCTAAAAATTACTTCATATTTAACACTCGATACTTCAGCCAAGCAGCTGATTAATCATCTTAATGATGAGAAAACCAGTCTGACTTTTTCTGAAAATGCAGTATTAATTAAATTATTAGATAATAGCGAAGAAATCTGGACAAAAGAGCACCTATTGGCGGAAGGATGGCCTGATAGGGTGGTTGCGCCTACTTCATTAACGCAGTGTATTAGTACATTACGCCGTAAATTAGAACCTTTCTCTGAGATTCATTTAAAAGCTGTCGCAAGACGTGGCTACCAGCTTCATATTGATGAACGCAGCCATGTGAAAATGGTTTCTTTAACTGACTCCGGTACGATTAGAGCTGCTTTTTTAGATGTCAGTGTGATGGTGAAAATTGCTGGTGCGTTATTTGTTATTGGATTAATCATTCTTGCTTGGTATCAATGTGAGTACCATAAAGTCCTTAAAAATACCGCATTTTGGAGCAGTGACAAGCAAGTTGAGATTAATATTGGTGGCTTAGAAGAAAGCGCAACTTTATTATACAAAAACGATACTGATCAACTGCATAAATCTAAGTGGCAGAAACATATTGCGCCTGAAAGTAACTTTGTCCAAGGATTAAAGGGCTTTAGTGCTTTTGCATTGACCAATGGCAACAATTATTCATTTGCTGCTTGTCCTGGTTATTCATTAGATGATTGTGATGGTGTTGGGATTATCAATATTAATGCGTTATCTCCAGAGCCTGCAGGCTTAAATATGCGTGAATTTGTACCGTTAACTAAAAAAATGGAAGAACGTATTCGATTTAATCGAGTGCTGATCCCAAAAGATAGCGTTGGCAATATTATCGAGCATCATTACCATGCTGACGTGTATTTTCCCGCAGCAGGTGAGAAGCTTATCCGTGGTGATTTTAGTCTCTCACTTGTCTATGACGGTGAAAAGAGTGGCCAAATCTATACCACGATCTGCATCACTGACGAAGATTGCAGTACGACGCCAATTAAATGGAAAACCCGTGGTACGTTTAATCAATATGAACAAACCATTGGCGATTATGAGGTTGACGTTTTCTATAGCAAAATAGCTCAAAAAGAGTTTATAAAGCCAGACTTCGTTACCCCGTCGGCAATGCGCTTTTACCGTGAAATTCGTCGAATGGATATTCAAGAAACCGAATTGATTTTCTTTAGAGTGCATTCCACTGAGAATACCGCTGTATGGATATTCCCTTTTATGGATGGACTTGTAGCTTGGTCTAAATATGAGAAAGTACAATTCTAGCCATTAGTTTAGCGTACTGAATAATTGAGTTTTAGTGCGAAGAAATAATGGGGGTAAACAAAAAGCCGACTAAAATAGTCGGCTTTTTAATGGGTAAATCAATTAGGCTTATTTGATAAATGCGAAGGCATCACCATAAAGGTGAGCTTCTTCTACGCCCATACCGCGAAAGACTTCACGGGCGGCGCCAACCATATCGAAACGGCCAGCAATATAAATGTCGTAACCCACTAAGCTGATATGATCTTGGTTTATTTGCTCAAGCAAGTTGGCTTGTTTACCATTCCAGTTAGCTGTCGCTTCTTCAACAACGGGAATAAACTCTAACCATTCATGGTTTGCATGCCATTGGCGGGCAATGTCTTGGTAGTACATGGCTTGCTCGTTACGACAACCCCAGTAAAACTGTGTTTTTATTGTATGGCCGCTAGCAATTTGCTGCTCAATAATACTCTTAATGTATGAAAACCCCGTGCCGCCAGCAATCATGATGCGAGGGCGTTGGCTGTCTTGACGAAAAAAAGCCTCACCAGCAGGGGCTTCAATATCAATAAACTCGTTGTTTTTTAGGCGCTCAACCACTTGCATTGGGTAGCTTTCTGATACCGCGGCGCCAATGTGCAGCTCAATTAAATCAGCGTTAGGTGCAGAGGCGATAGAAAAAGGACGTTTGTCTTTTTCTCCCATAACGATGGATAAGTATTGCCCTGCTTTGAAGTCAAAAGGGACTTCTGGTTTAAGTATGACCTGAAAAACAGCATCATTAAATGGGGTGATCTTTTCAACTTTACAGCGAATGGTGTTCATCTAACATCCTTGGTAGCCCTTTCTTTGAAGGGTGTTTTTATTTTATTTGTAGGGTAGAGGGTTAACTCTTTAGCTGGGCATTATAGCGTTGGGCTATCATCAATACCTAATTCGTCCCAGATTTGATCCACTTTATCTTTTACTGCTGGATCCATCACAATTGGCGTGCCCCATTCTCTGTCAGTTTCGCCTGGCCACTTATTGGTCGCATCTAAGCCCATTTTTGAACCTAAACCGGCAATAGGCGAGGCAAAATCAAGGTAATCAATCGGCGTATTATCCACCATTACGGTATCTCTTGTTGGGTCCATACGGGTGGTAATCGCCCAAATCACATCTTGCCAATCGCGGCAATTGACGTCTTCATCAACGATGATGATGAATTTGGTGTACATAAACTGTCGCAAGAACGACCAAGCACCCATCATTACCCGTTTGGCATGACCGGCATATTGCTTCCGAATTGAAATTACTGCCATGCGATACGAGCAACCTTCAGGCGGCAAGTAAAAGTCGATAATTTCAGGATATTGCTTACGTAAAATCGGCACAAAGACTTCGTTTAACGCCACACCTAACATGGCAGGCTCATCCGGTGGACGACCTGTGTAGGTGCTGTGATAAATCGCATCTTTACGCTGGGTCATATGGGTGACGGTGAAAACTGGGAACTTGTCTGTTTCGTTATAGTAACCAGTGTGATCGCCATAAGGGCCTTCTTCAGCCATTTCTTCAGGGTCAATATAGCCTTCTAAAATGATTTCGCTGGTGGCTGGGACTTCTAAGTCGCAACTGATGGCTTTGCACACTTCGGTGCGTTCACCACGCAGTAAACCCGCAAAAGCATATTCGCTCATTGAGTCTGGCACAGGGGTTACCGCGCCTAAAATAGTCACCGGATCGGCGCCTAATGCCACTACCACAGGGTAGCGCTCACCTGGGTGTTTTTCTTTGAAATCTTTAAAGTCTAATGCGCCGCCGCGGTGATCAAGCCAGCGCATAATCAGTTTGTTTCTGCCTAATAGCTGTTGGCGATAAATCCCTAAGTTTTGTCTTTTTTGGCGCGGACCTTTAGTAATGGTTAATCCCCAAGTCACTAGAGGCGCCACATCGCCAGGCCAGCAATGTTGTACCGGTAATTTGGTTAAATCCACCTCGTCACCAGTTAATACCACTTCCTGACAAGGTGGGTTACGTACTGTTTTTGGCGGCATGTTTAACGCTTGTTTGAACTTAGGTATTTTGGCAATAGCGTCTTTAAAGCCACTTGGCGGCTCAGGTTCTTTTAAAAAAGCTAGCAATTCACCCACTTCACGCAAAGCCAGTGGGTCGTCTTTACCTAACGCCATAGCAACACGTTTTGGAGTGCCAAATAAATTCACTAAAACTGGCATGTCGTTATTGGTTGGGTTTTCAAATAACAACGCAGGGCCGCCAGAGCGCAAGACGCGATCGGCAATTTCAGTCATTTCTAGATTGGGATCAACAGCATAACTAATCCGCTTTAGTTCACCATTAGCTTCAAGGTGATCAATGAAGCTACGTAAATCCTTAAAACTCATGGCTTATTCACTCTATTGTTAATCGCTCTTTGGGGCGCACTATAGCATTTTTCTAAAATAGGGTTAAGCGATGTTTATTTGTTGGTCGTTGATTTTAATTAACCTGCTCATAGCTATTGCCCGCGTATCTATGAGCATTTTTCTAAAATAGGGTTAAGCGATGGTTATTGGTTATAGGTTGTTTTGAGCTAGACTTGTTTATAGGGTAATTGCCATTTAATTGCCCTATATTAGCTGCTGTAGAAAATGCTGCTTAGGTACAAAGGGGGGCGTGAGATGAACAAAGAAGCACAACAGACACTGCCAAAGACCTGCTTTACGGCTTTATATCTGATGAGCTTAAAAGGGTATATCTCAGTAACTGTAGGCTTGAGTTTAATGCTTGGCATAAGCACTAATGCCCAAGGGGCTAATGCTCAAGACGCGAGTCACCACAAGATTTCAGCTAGCATGCAAGCTTTTGATGGCTTGCCGCAACTGCGATATCTTACATCCGATCGTCATCATGGTCATTCACGTCATTCACGTCATTCACGTCATTCAGGTTCATCAGTGCGCTGGGGCGTCGGTGTGGGGTGGAATAACGGTTGGCGTTACCCTTATTATAACCGGTGGGGAAATCGATGGAATAATGGCTGGGGCTATGGCTGGAATAATGGTATAGGCTGGAATAACGGCTGGCAAACGCCCTATCGCTATGATTACTATGATCGCCATTACCGCAGAAACTATGTGCAACCGCAGCAACATCAAGTGGTGTCTCCACCGAAACGATCCACCACCAGTATTGAATACGCCAGTGGCTTAACCCAGCTACCTGAAAATGCCCGCGCTATCCAAAGAGACGGCAGAACAATTTATCAGTGGCAAGGGCAAGAGTATTACTTTGACTGGTCATCACAACGCTATATGAGATTAGCCGCAGAAAAAGACTAATTGAGTGGCGCTGTTTCTACATAGGCTGAGAACGTTTATAACGTTTAAAGATAAAAAAGCCCTGATGGATCCTTCCATCAGGGCTTTTTGTGCATTGTCTACCGACAAAATGTATCGGCATTAAAACTGTTGTTGATGAAAACTTATTCATTCGCTCACTACGAAAACTGGGGAGAGAAGCAGTTGCTCATGTCCAAATAGTCGTCAACGGACTCAATAGGTTTGATAGTAGAAAGCAATTCCATGAAGTAAGGGGTATAGAATGTTTTCATAATCAATAGTCGCTGGGGACGACCATCAATCAAATCAAAGCTATTGGTTGTTAAATTAGTTAATACTCGTAATACATCTCCTAGTTTATGCTTTTTAATATTTCCCCTTATGACTTCCATTCATCAGGGTTACGCTGTTGCTTGCCTACGACATATTATTGTTATTATTCCTTGTTGCAGGTATTCAATTCAGTGACCATGCAAGCATGGGGGAGAGTGCTGTCACCTTGTTGAAACGGATAAATTAGCCATGTTGATAGAAGTATTACCTTGGGCGCTTAAGCCCTAATAAAACCTCTATTGCTCACTGCTGGGGAACAGTTAGCAACACATCAAATCTGCCTGAATCTATCTCCAATCACCCTAGTGACATCCTTACTTTAGGGTGGTTTACCTGCCTGTAGGCATACCTGCGACTTATAATTATTGTTAGCCTTGTTGCAGGTTTCAATTCAGTGATACTGCAATCATGGGGGGAATGCAGTCACTGAGCTTGAATAAAATTGACAAGCTTGATTGTTTAAAAGCCTTTATCGTCGGAATATTAGCTTCTTAATAAGTGCACTTGGGGTGGTGCGCTTATCGAATCAAACC
>NZ_MCTY01000075.1:0-9865 GCF_002873635.1 Shewanella sp. 10N.286.52.B9 | reverse complement strand
CTTACTAAGGTTAAATGGTTGCGGGAGCTGGATTTGAACCAACGACCTTCGGGTTATGAGCCCGACGAGCTACCAAACTGCTCCATCCCGCGTCCGTTTAAGCGGGGCAGACTATAACGGCCAATCTTGTTCTTGGCAAGTCATAATGACAACTTTATTACTGCTTGCTGACTTACTGAGCACCAATAGCAAAAAATAGCGGCTTTATAAGGCAGATAGCCCTGTTATAGCCGTAGTTTTGAAACAGAAATGAAAGTTTACTCACCAATACAGGGCTATATCGGTAATGTATTGTATAAAATGTGGCAATTAACAGACATTTTCACACCTAATATCGGTTTAGGTATATAATGCATGCTTAATTATATCTGTGAGTTGATGACTGTCTATCCATGTTAAATTTTTTTGCTGCTGCCCCAAAGGGGTTTGAATATAGCTTATCCAATGAGCTTAAAGAGTTTGGTGCTACTGATGTTAAGGAAAGCGTCGCTGGTGTGTATTTTTCTGCGCCTTTAGAACTTGCCTATCGAATTACATTGTGGACTCGACTTGCTAGCCGAATTGTTGTGGTTATCTATAAAGGTGCTTGTGAATCTGCTGAGCAACTTTATAACGCAGCTTACAGTATTGATTGGCCGTCTCACTTCTCAAACGACAGTACCTTCAGTATCGATTTTCACGGTACTGGCGGCTTTATTAATAATACCCAGTTTGGCGCTTTAAAAACCAAAGATGCGGTTGTGGATCGTTTTCGCGATGATGGTTTAGATAGACCTGATGTTGGACGCGTCAATGCTGAATTTAGAATTGATGCCCATTATCGTAATAATCAATTAACGCTTTCAGTTAATTTCTCTGGCGCTTCTTTACACCAACGTGGCTACCGATCAATAACCGGTGAAGCACCTCTGAAAGAAAACTTAGCCGCTAACATGCTTATAAGAAGTGGTTGGCAAGCAAATCCAATTACATTATTAGATCCCTTTTGTGGCAGTGGTACCGTTGTTATCGAAGCGGCATTAATGGCTGCAGATATTGCTCCAGCGCTTAAACGCGCCCGTTTTGGTTTTGAGCATTGGCATCAACATGACGATACCCTATGGCAAGGGATTTTAAATGAAGCAAAAGCCCGAGCCAGTCTTGGTAAAACTCGCTGCGCATTGAAGTTTTTTGCCTCTGATATTGACGGTCACCTTGTAGCGCTTGCAAAACAAAACGCAGAAAACGCCGGTGTTGCTGATTTAATTGAATTTAGTGTTTCAGATGCACTTGATGTCACTCCACCAGTAGAAGCGGGTTTCTTAATCTCAAACCCACCATATGGTGAGCGTTTAGGTAGCATTACGGAATTATTGAAGCTGTATTACAAGCTTGGCGATAAGTTTAAGAAAGACTTTGGCGGTTGGAAAATTGCCATGTTGTGTAGTGATATTGAATTACTCTCAGCATTAAAGCTAAAAGCCGATAAGCAAATGAAGATGTTTAACGGTGCACTAGAGTGTGGCTTTAACTTATATACTTTGCATGCTAAAAGCACTCGCCGTGAAATGCCGGTGTTGCCTGAAGGTGTTGATATTGCAGATATCTCGCCTGCTTTTGCTAATCGTATTAAAAAGAATATGAAGCAACTAACCAAGTGGGCTAAAAAAGAAGGTATTGATAGTTACCGCATTTATGATGCTGACTTACCTGAATACAATGTGGCAGTTGATAAATATGTCGATTATGTGGTTATTCAAGAATACTCTGCGCCTGCGACTATTCCTGAAGCGGTGACAAAGCGTCGTTTAACCGATGTATTACTCTCATTGCCTGCAGCATTAAATATGGACCCTGATCGCGTTACCTTAAAGACCCGTGAAAAGCAAAAGGGCACCAACCAGTATCAAAAGCTTGATCAACAAAAGCTGGAGATCATTACCCAAGAGTATGGCGCTAAGTTTAAGTTAAATTTAACTGGCTACCTTGATACCGGTTTATTCTTAGATCATCGTTTGACCCGTAAATTAGTTGGTGAAAAATCAGCGGGTAAAAATGTGCTGAATTTATTTTCTTACACAGGCTCTGCATCGGTACATGCGGCATTAGGTGGGGCTAAATCTGTCACTACAGTCGATATGTCAAATACTTACCTTGCTTGGGCTAAAGAGAATTTTGATTTAAATAATTTATCAGGTAAGCAATATCAATTCATCCAAGCTAACTGTATTCAGTGGGTGAAAGATTGTGAAGAGAAATTCGATCTGATATTTATCGATCCGCCAACTTTTTCTAATTCAAAAAGAATGGAAGATAGCTGGGACGTTCAACGAGACCATGCGGCAATGCTGGTTGATTTGATTAAAGTATTAAGCCCTAATGGCGAAATTATTTTCTCGAATAATAAGCGTAAATTTAAAATGGATATCGAGCTTTTAAGCCAATATAAAATGGACATTAAAAATATCGATAGTCAAACATTACCATTGGATTATAAGCGTAATCCGCACATCCATAATACTTGGTTAATTACCCATGCTAAGTCTCCTTACGCTAAATAAGCTTTAAGGTTAAAAGTATGAGTTCTAACCCAACAACAGACAGTGCAGGCCTAATTTTATATCACACAGATGGCTGTCATCTGTGTGAAATTGCTCAAGCGTTAGTTGAGCAATTAGGCATTGACTATCAACATATTGATATTTGCGATAATGACACACTGGCAAGCCGTTATGGCATCTCTATACCAGTGTTAGTTATGGATGAAAAAGAATTGTTTTGGCCCTTTGATGCCCAGCAGTTAACAGAATTTATTAGGAGCGTCGCTTGAGTTTAGTTCGTATTAATAATGGCTCTTTAGCCTATGGCTATACCCCGTTATTGAAAAATGCTGATTTCACTATTTTACCTGGTGAGCGAGTGTGTATCGTAGGCCGAAATGGGGCGGGTAAATCAAGTTTAATGAAAGTGCTGTCAGGTGATGTATTACTTGATGACGGTGAATTTAATATTGCCTCTGATGTGAATGTCAGTCGACTACAGCAAGATCCGCCTAAAGCTGAAACCGGCACGGTTTATAAATATATCTCTTTAGCATTAAAAGAAATTGGTGAAATGCTAGAGCGTTATCATAAGCTTTCACATGACGTTGCTACCGCTGAACCTGATGAAATGAACAAGATGCTCAATCAAATGCAGCGCTTGCAAGAGTCATTAGATCATAATAACGGCTGGCATTTAGATTCTCGTATTATTCAAAATTGTGAATTGTTAGGCTTAGATCCCGATAAACCCCTTAGTGAGTTATCAGGTGGCTGGCAGCGTAAAGTGGCATTAGCAAGAGCCCTAGTTAGCGAACCGGACTTATTATTGCTTGATGAACCGACCAACCACCTTGATATTGATACCATTGAATGGCTTGAAGAGTTTTTATTAAACTTTAAAGGCGCTATCGTGTTTGTCAGTCATGACCGTGGCTTTATTCATCGTATGGCAACACGCATTGTTGATTTAGATCGCGGCGTAGTGACATCGTGGCCGGGTAATTACCATGCTTATTTAGAAGGTAAGCAAGAGTGGTTGCGTGTTGAAGCGGAACAAAATGCCCATTTTGACAAAAAATTAGCAGAAGAAGAAACTTGGATCCGTCAAGGGGTAAAAGCCAGACGTACCCGTAATGAAGGCCGAGTGCGCGCCCTTAAAGCATTAAGAAATGAACGCAGTGAGCGCCTGAATCGTCAAGGCAATGCCAAGATGAACGTCAGTGATACTGAGCGTTCTGGAAAGTTAGTATTTGATATTAATAATCTTAATTACAATTTACCTGATAAAGATTTAGTTAAAAACTTCAGTTCAACGGTTATACGTGGTGACAGAATTGCCTTAATCGGGCCAAACGGTTGTGGTAAATCAACATTAATTAAGCTATTAATTGAGCAGCTTTCGCCGCAATCAGGTGAAGTTAAAGTCGGTACCAAACTCGAAGTTGCCTATTTTGACCAATACCGTGAAGCGTTAGATCCAGAAAAAACCGTTGAAGAAAACGTAGGCGACGGTAAGAAAACCGTTACGATTAACGGTCAAGATCGTCATATATTAAGTTACTTACAAGACTTCTTGTTTTCACCTATGCGTGCACGTACCCCTGTTAAGGCGTTATCAGGTGGTGAGAAAAACCGATTGCTATTAGCACGCTTGTTATTGCGACCTGCAAACTTAATTATTCTCGATGAACCAACCAATGACCTTGATATTGAGACCCTAGAATTGTTAGAGTCCTTACTAACTGATTTTAAAGGGACCTTATTGATTGTTAGTCACGACAGGGAATTTATTGATAATACCGTGACCAGTAGTTGGTGGTTTGCCGGTAATGGTAACTGGCATGAGTATGTTGGCGGATACAATGATGCCGTCTCTCAGGGCGCTAAATTTTATTCTGAGGAACAAGCAGCAACATCTGTTGTCCAAACTCCTGCGCCAGTAGAAACTAAGCCTGTAAAGCAGACTAAAGCTGCCGGTACAGCACCTAAAAAATTATCGTTCAAACTTCAACGTGAACTCGAACAACTACCGAGTAAAATGGAAAAGTTAGAACAAGAAGTAGAAGAAATACAAAATACTGTGGCTTCAGCTGATTTTTATAGCCAACCACAAGATACCGTCAACTCAGTGCTTAAAGCATTGGCGACAAAAGAACAGGAATTGGACACTTGCTTCGAGCGTTGGGAAGAACTCGAATCACTGAAGTAAGCGTATAATAATAATAGGAATTATAATGAAGTCGAAGTTTGATAAGGCATTATCTGTCGTTGCCTTGAGTGTGCTTGGCGCTATCGGAAGTGTACATGCCGCTCCAGTATATGAAATTGTAAACATTGAAGATTTTGATCTTAAAGGCACAGTAGACGGTACCCGAAGTGGTTACGCCATGGCTGTTAATGCCAACAATGAACTTGTAGGTGTTTCTAAAGGTAAGAAAAAACTATCTGTCGATGATGACGAAGATGACAATGACGTTATTGATGTAGAAGATGGTATCGCACCTGAAGAAACCATTATTTATTCAGTATTTTTGCCTCTGGTGGCAAATAACTTTACTTTCACTGCAGAAGAAAATAATGCTGAGTCAAATGAATGGAATCCAAACTTCTATAGCGTTAATGGCACTACAGCACCAACTGATGTTGATGATGAAGGCGAGTTAATTATCAACTCGGTTGATACCTTTTTCTATGGTATGAACGACAGTAACTACAAAGTGGGTTCGTACACAGCGCCTGAAAAAACCATTGATTATGTTGGTAGTGATGAAGACCAAGAGTTTTGGTATTATCGCGATTTTGAACTTCGTGGTGTTGCCGTAACGCCTGATGGCGCAGAACTTGAATTGGTACCATCTTACGAAACTTATATTCGTGAAGATGACGATTTTGTGGTTGAGTTAGGTGGCTGGTCAGCGGCTGCGGCGATTAACAATAATAATTTGGTGGCAGGTTATGCCAGTACTGACATTATTGAATTCAGCTCAGATCGTATCGATAGTTGTATTGACGCAGATTTAGACGCAGATGAAGACTCGCCAGCGCCAGTTGAAATATGCGTACAGGCAGATCAATTCCCATCAAATGGTCGTCGTAACATTCAGTATCAAACCCGCGCCCACGTATGGCAAATTGCTGATGATAATACTATTCCTGCTGAAAACGTGATTGAGCTAGAGTTAGGGTTAACCCCTGATGAAGACTCTACTTTAGTGTATACCGCTCAGGCTTTAGGTATTAACAACAATGATGTAGTGGTAGGGCGCTCACACGTTTACCGTAATGGTAAAACGGATGATCTTTATCAAGACGCTGCCTATTGGGTGAAAAATGCCGCAGGTGAATATGAGTATCAGTGGATTGATACTGATATTTTCAGTGACGATGTTTATAACTCAATAGCACGTGATATTAATGATAATGGTATTGTCATTGGTACTTTTTATAAATATGTCAGTGGAATTTTACGAGATAAGTTCTTCTATTACGATATTAACAACCCATCTGCTGAAATCGTAGTACCTAGTGACTTTCAAGATTCAGGTATTTCAGAGCTAAGTAGTTACCCAAAAGCCATTAATAATGCAGGTCAAGTGGTTGGTAATATTGAGGTCACTTATGATAAAGATAAGCCGCGACCAAAAGCAGGTTTTCTTTATAACATCGGTGATGATGAATTTGTGAACCTTAATGCGACTTTAACGTGTGAGTCAAAAGGCTATGAGCAAGATGCTGATGGCAAATGGACTCGTTATCCGGTTGAGGTTATTGATGGTGACGGCTCAATTTTAAGCTATGACAGTGAAATATATGTGGTTGAGGCCAATGACATCAATGAAGACGGCACCATTGTAGGTACAGCATTTATTCGTAAACCTTTATACCAATTTGATACCGATGGTAATTTGATTCTTGATGAAGACACTAACCTACCGTTATTTGAAATAAATGGTAATGGCGACCCTGTAACGTCTTATTTACCGCGTATGGTGGTAATGAAACCGGTATCAGGTAACGAACAAGCCTGTACTGAAAGTGATGACGTAGAAGATGAGCCCTATGTAAGAAAAGGGGCGGCTAGCTTTGCTTGGTTATTCGCTCTGCCGTTACTTTGGTTACGTCGTCGCAAGCTTAAGTAGAGAGCATTTTTTGAACTAAAAGTCGAGGATTATTCCTCGATTTTTTTTTGCTTTTTATCTCAATACTTTAATTAAAAACACATAATTTTGTCATATTTTTGCATTGATCTTGTGTGAAATTTCACCTATTTCTAATGCTGAAGCGAACGCTTCTTGATTAACAAAATGAGGATGTGTTAATGAAAAGACAAAAAAGAGATAAGTTAGATAGAGCTTTTTCTAAGGGATTCCAAGCAGGTATTGCAGGGCGCTCTAAGGAGCTTTGCCCTTACGGAACTTTAGATTCTAAATCTCAATGGTTAGGTGGTTGGAGAGAAGGCGTAGATGGACGTATGAGTGGTTTGTTTAATAAATAAATGAAAAGGCATCATATTAATATCTTTGCCCTCAGGGGGTTGATTGAGGGCAAAATAATGCCGTTTAGCTAAGTTAACCTAAAGCAACATTAGCTAACAGTGATTACTATTCATATTCAGTGAAATGCTTAAAAGGTCGAGGTATCCTTAAAAATACCGACTTTCAAATCAGTAGCCGAGTAAATCTCACGGCCATCCACTTCCATAGTGGCATCAGCAATCCCCATAACCAGCTTACGGTGAATCTTTCGTTTTAAAGTGAGCTTATAGGTGACTTTTTTCGCTTCCGGTAATACTTGCCCGGTGAACTTTACTTCTCCAACACCCAGTGCGCGCCCTTTACCTTCTGCGCCTTCCCAGCCTAAATAAAAGCCAACCAATTGCCACATGGCATCTAAACCTAAGCAACCTGGCATCACAGGATCGCCATTAAAGTGGCAGTCAAAAAACCATAAATCAGGGGTGATATCGAGTTCAGCGACTATTTCGCCTTTACCATATTCACCACCGTCAGCATTAATGGTTGTGATCCTATCTATCATCAACATATTATCGACAGGCAGACGTGGTGAGTTAGGCTCAAAAAGGTTGCCATTACCACATGCGATCAGCTCTTCTTTAGTGAAACTGTTAGCTCTTTTCATTTAAATATTTACCACTTTATTACGAATAGGCTGACAAGATAGCGAACACGTGTAAGCTAAACAACTCCGATCACTATAATATCTTTAATTTCATTAATATTTTTTGTAAAAAGCTTAATTCGAGCTCTTCATCATCGTGGCCAGCCATTTTTTCTAAACGTGTTTGGACCTGGCCATAAATTGATTCAGCAGGAAAATCATTGTCTTCGTTTCTTACCCCTGCTGGAGCTTTCATTAATAAATCGATAGCTTGATCCATATGCTCAATTGCATGAATATGAAACAAGCCTTTTTCAACGGCCTCAATAACTTCGGTTTCAAGGTTTAGTTGTAGCACATTCGATTTAGGAATAATAACGCTGTGCTCACCTGTTAAGCCACGTCGCTTACATAAATGATAGAAGCCTTCGATCTTTTCATTCACACCACCAATGGCTTGCACCGCGCCGAATTGATCTAGTGCGCCCGTAATGGCAAATGCTTGGTTAATCGGCTGCTCGGCAATGGCAGACATTAAGCAGCAGTACTCAGCTAAAGAGGCACTATCGCCATCAATCTCTTGATAAGACTGCTCAAACACTATATTGGCATTTAAATGCAAAGGTACATCGCGACCAAAAATACGGTACAAGGAAGCTGAAAGGATCATCATACCTTTAGTATGAATATTACCGCCCAACTCTGATTTCCTCTCAATATCAATCACTTCACCGTCACCATAATGGACAGAGGTAGTGATCCTTGCCGGCTCGCCATAACTTGAATCATCAGTGTCAATCACAGTTAAGCCATTAATCTGGCCGATTATTTCACCGCTCGTTTGCAGATTAATGAAATTATCATCAAAGTTTTGTGCTGAATAAACCTCAGAACTGTCATGGCGTGACTTTGACTGTCTAAGAGCTTTTGCTATGGCAGTTGAATTGAGCGAAGCACTATTAGAGTATGCTTTAGCTTGAGTCAGTACCTGAACTATTTGCAGCATTGATAAACTTAAGCGTTGCTGATGCTCAGTAAGTTTGGCGCTGTAATTAAATAGCGGTATCAAGCTTGATGGCTCTAATTGAATGTTATAGGCATCAGCTAAACTATTTAGCCATTGCAGATACTGAGTTTCATTATATTTAGTTAAATCAATTTCTGAGTTAACCTCGCCAAGCAGTGGAAAGTTTTTATAAAAAACTCTGTCTTCAGTTCTTAAATGAGTAAACAAGTTAGCTGAGCCCATTAGCACAATTTTACAATTGAGTGGGATTGGCGCGATATCGTTGCTAATTTTATATTGTTTATGCTCGAGGATCTGCATGACAAAATCCCACAGGCCTTCACGTTTCCATAAAGAGTTAGCATCAATAAAAACGAAATGGTTGGAGGCTAAAATGCCAGCTTTATACTGGCTAGACTTATCAGTCTTATGCATTTTACCGACTAGATCAGCGCGGCGAATAGAGCCACTAACATAGCTGTAAAGGGTATTTTGATGCGCAACAGTGCCAACATTCTCTGCCGGTAACTCAGCCTGCCAGCGGAAATTAAAATTGTGATTTTCATCTTGGCTTTTAGTCGCAACCAAAAAGGAATCTGATGGCGTATTAGCCTGACTCACAAGGGCTTTAATAAACAGTTCACGCTCAATACCCGCAAAATCAGCGACAAATAAATGTTGGTGTGCAAGTTTAGTCATTAAATTAAATGCATCTAAACAACGCTCTTGTCCCAACAATAAATGGCTTAGATAAGCAGTAGAAGGTAAAGATTGAGGTAACGTAAACTGAGGAGCAAGTTTGGGTATAGAAATTAAAGTTGTGGTCATAGCTTTAAGTATCAGAAATAGTTAAAGCGATTTTAGCATATATTATCGTCATATCATTGAAATGTTCGATGCTTTGCGGATTATCTATGGGCTTGCTGGAAAAATATGACACTGGATTGCTATATTCAAGGCCATTGCTGCTTCTTATTTGGGGTTTAGCGTAATTCTTTAAACAAAATGTAATCGCTAAAAGCGTGTTTGTTGATAGAAAAGGTGAGGGAATCCAGTGGTGTAGAAGGTGATTTTTACTCACCTGATTAGCAAATGAGCCAACAAAGGTGGAAAAATGTCTTAAAAGCTTATTTGATGAGCATTTGAATGTTTTTTTATAAATTCCGGTTTACAACGAGGTCTGATACTTATATTATTCTCGGCGTTCGGAGAGATGGCA
>NZ_MCTY01000074.1:0-1940 GCF_002873635.1 Shewanella sp. 10N.286.52.B9 | reverse complement strand
GTTAATAATATTGTTATTTAGACAAACTTTTGACAAGTTTAAGTAGCATTTTACGGTTTTTATTAGCAAATCTTGTTATTTTTCTACATTTTTAAGTCCTTGATTCTTAATGTGATGGTTAATTTTTTGATTAAAAAATATAACTTGACCAAATTCTAATTATTAAAGGTAACTTTTGTTATTTTTTGATTTATAATCCCAGCAGAAAGCGATCGCTGACGGATTAGTTTGATCTCAAGTTATTTTTAACTGGCCTCGTTTTCGCAGAATTACTTTTACTTCGCCGTATCACTTGCCTCACTCAGGAAAATACAATGCCAGATTTTCGCCAACAAGCTCTCGATTACCATGAATTCCCAGTTGCAGGTAAAACTGCTGTAACCCTCACTAAACCAGCGCAAACCAGTCATGATCTGTCGCTGGCATACAGTCCTGGTGTGGCAGAGCCGGTAAGAGAAATTGCGGCAAACCCTGATGACGCATATCGTTATACTAATAAAGGTAATACCGTTGCGGTGATTTCTAACGGTACGGCAATTTTAGGCTTAGGTAACTTAGGCCCATTAGCATCAAAACCTGTAATGGAAGGTAAGGCATTACTGTTTAAGCGTTTCGCCAATATTGATTCAGTTGATATTGAAGTGAAGCACAGAACTACGGCAGATTTTATTAATACGGTTGAGTCGATTGCAGATACCTTTGGCGGCATTAATTTAGAAGATATCAAAGCGCCTGAGTGTTTTGAAATTGAAAGAGAGCTTATTGCCCGTTGTAATGTGCCTGTGTTTCATGATGATCAACATGGTACGGCTATCGTAACTGCAGCAGGCATGTTGAACGCACTTGAAATTCAAGGCAAAAAAATTGAAGACGCAGTATTTGTTTGTTTAGGTGCAGGTGCTGCGGCCATTGCTTGTATGACCATGATTGTTAAGTGTGGCGCTCAGCGTGAAAATGTTTACATGCTCGACAGACAAGGCGTGATCCATACTCGCCGTGAAGACATTAACGAATACAAAGCCTTGTTTGCTAACAACACAGACAAGCGTACCTTACAAGATGTGATTAAGGATGCCGACGTATTCTTGGGGCTTTCTGGCGCTGATTTATTAACTGCTGATGACATTGCGCTAATGGCACCAAAACCGGTTATTTTTGCTTGTTCAAACCCAGATCCTGAAATTAAACCTGAGTTGGCTCACTCAATCCGTCAAGATTTGATTATGGGTACCGGCCGTAGTGATTACCCAAACCAAGTGAATAACGTATTGTGTTTTCCTTTCATTTTCAGGGGCGCATTAGACGTTCGAGCCAGTGTCATTAATGATGAAATGAAAATTGCTGCAGTTAAAGCGTTAGCGGCAATTGCTAAAGAACCGGTTCCCGCAGAAGTATTAGCAGCCTACCCACATGTTAATTCATTAAGCTTTGGCCCAGAGTACGTGCTGCCTAAGCCAATGGACCCTCGTTTATTGAAAAATATCGCCAGTGCGGTATCTCAGGCGGCCATTGATTCAGGTGTCGCGGTATTAGATAAGGTACCCACTGACTATTAATCTATTAATGGTTAGATATTCACCTTAGTTAGAAGGGGCATTAGCCCCTTTTTTATTGGCTGAAAATGGCGTTAATAATAAACGAGTTTGACTGCTATAATTAAATGATGCTGAGTAAATGTCACTATTATTTTTGCAAGATTGCAGCAGATAATATAGCTAAATAAGATTATTAAGCCTAAGCTCACTTTTTTAAAACTGCGACAGCATTTTTTTATTAAACAAGTGATAGTATGACGCGTTCAATATAAGGCGAGACTATTAGTATAAAGTAAACGCGTTTAGCATAAACTGAACATGTGTTATTTTTCTAAACTATTTCTCTAATAATAAAAATGTACTCGCAATAAAATAACAATAACTAATTCCCCTTGAGTGCTGTGT
>NZ_MCTY01000073.1:0-12414 GCF_002873635.1 Shewanella sp. 10N.286.52.B9 | reverse complement strand
AAGTAAGGCGGTCATAATCGATTAGAAAAAGTGTAGTGGTATAGCGAATTTGGCCACTCTATTGAAGGTGATATTAGATTATTGAGGGTAAATACAAATGACTAAACCTCGAGAGATATCCATTTCAAACACATTTCGAGGCATAAATGCGTTACTATCACTAACTTTATACTTCATTTAAATTGGCTCAGTTACAGCAGGCCATTACTCCAATCTAATCCATTGCCTGCCGCAGGCTTATGTGCAGATGCATCCAAGACACGCCGTGAACACATCCCTGTGGGCTCTGCGAAAACAAATAACATCCATGTTAAACGGCCAGTTAGGCATCCATGCCTCTCGCTTAGAGCGTTTCACACTGTGAAACTTCGCCATGTTTTGGTCAAATTTGTTCCCTACAAATAATGACATTCCCTCCATCCTTGGCAGTCAGAAGCTCGCTGCTGCATCTACACTGGAATTATTCTCTCTTCGATTTGACTTTATTTGTTGCAATTAAAAAGCTAAAAATACCAAGAATCTAATCAGCTAAAAGACTCAATATGAATTGAGGTCATCGAGAAAAGCCGTGAGCTTGCATGGATGCCAAGCTAGCTTTCGCGGTGCATGGATGCACCATCGGAAGCGCTAGCATTTTTGAAAAAGACCGAAGCAGTCTACAAACGAAGTCAGAAGCTGGATCAATCCCCGTCGAAAATCATGCGTTTTTCAGCATTTTTCGTTGGGGTGCTGAGGGATTGTTAAGGGCTTCTTTTGTAAAATGTGTGCGCTTTCCCCCTTGACTCTGCTCTTTGCAAAAGAAGGGGCGAAGCGCCACGACGTTAATCCAAACGGAGTTTGGAAATTAAGTGAAATCCAGCGTTATAAATCTGCTGTGAACTCAGTACCGCGACGTTGATTTATTCAAAATGGCTATGGGGCATAAACGCTTTAGCAAGCTAATATCTGCCATCAAAAGTAAGTTAGAAAGTTACTATCTAGCTTGAAAGAGATCTTGCTCTAAGAAGTCTAAACAACTGCTATAGTTAAGTTTACTGACTGATATATAGGTGACATGATGAAGTTAAAATTAATGATGTTAATAAGCGCTGTGCTTTTGTTCCTTGCTAGTCCTTCCTATGCTAAGGATGGTTATCAGATATCCACCTCAACTAGCGGCACCTTTATTAAAGCGTATCCACTGGATAATAATCAAACGGTCGTGATTGCAGAAGGGCGGCTTGAACCACGATCAATTGGTACTATGAGCATTAAATTATATGCTGACTTAAATGTGGGAGATTTTATTGATGGGCTGATTATTGCCCGAGATGGCACCATATTGTCGGTGGCTATTGAGTCTGAACCGCTTCGCAAAATAACCATTACCACAGTAACTACAGGTAGCGGTAATTATGAAAACACGCAGCTGGTTTGTATCAATAATGACAGCTTGTCATTATGCTAATAGGGCATTTACGGCCTTTATTCCTATGTTGTATTCAATGAATGAATAAATAACCAAAAAGCCACTTAAAGTGGCTTTTATTGTGTGGAGAGATAGATTTTAGCAGCCTTGTTAATTTAACAAGTCAAAGGCACACTAGCCAATAATCCTCTAACTCATCCAGTAAAGCCCTAAGCTTGCTAAACAGGCAAGTAATACACTGGCTTCAAAAATAATTTTACTGCTTAACAGCTTGGTTTTACCTTCTTTCAAATTGGCAATCAATTCGTTTTGCTTGTACACCCGACAGGTAAGCTGTTCTGTTTGGGGATCAATAAGCAACTGCAACATGCAAGGTTTGCCATTTTGTAGCTTAATTTGGTGAGTACTGCGCTGACCAAAGTTAATTTTGCTTGAAACCACTTTGTCGTTAACTAATACTCGCTCAACACCACTCCAGTCACTGGCATGCAACTCAATTTTCTCTTGATTCAGCTGATATGTAAAACTTGTCATGACCTACTCCTTGGCTGCTAAAGCTACCTTAAGATAAGCAGACAAATATGACGTTTTCCAGTTTATCAGATGAACTATTTTTGAATCTTAGACTATGTACTTGTTGAGATAAGGAAAATATTTTTTATTTCAAAAGCTGACAATACTTGTATATTCGGCGTAATACAGGGGGCCACACTTGAGATTGGCAATGATTTTAACCTCAAGGGGCGAATAAGTGGAGAGTGATATACCTGCAATCACTAGATGCCTTTTTAAGCGGCGCTGCAGCCTAAATGACAATAATGAGATAGCAGATCTCGCCAGCTTACGATTCCAATAAGCTGTTGGTTTTTAAGTACTGGTAAACAAGTTATACCTTCAGTTAGTAATATTTGTGAGGCTTGTTCAATTGTTATCTCTGGCCCTATGGTGATCGGATGGTGTGACATTACCTGATGAACTCGTTTTTGCAGTGTATCAATGTCGCGGGTTAACTCGGCAGCTGTGCCTAAATTGGGACTTATGGCGTTAAATAAATCTTTTCGTGATAAAACACCTGCAACTTGATTATGCTCATCCTTCACCACTAAATGATGAAATGGCATATTATCAAAAATGTTTTTAGCGATAGTTATTCTGTCATCCATTTCAACAGTGACAACTCGAGGACTCATTACATGTTCAATTGTTTTCATCGCTTCCTCCCATTCCTTTATTAAGTTATATCAGACAATTGCAGCGACAACAAATATCAAATTAAGATACAGTTTATGAGGTTAAATTCAGCTACTTTGAGGTGTACAGTTCAAAGCTTTCAAAGCTTATTTCTGAGTTATCGCTGAGTTAACAGCTGAGTTTAAACAGGAATTGAAAGATAAATTTAAAATTGATTCAAGATGGGTATAAAGTTAATTTATTGACCTGTCAGAAGTCGGAAACAAAAAGAGCACCTTAAATAGGTGCTCTTTAGCAATTAATGTGCGTTTAAGTATTTTTACTTAATCGGCTGCTATTAAATCAACTGCGCTAACAGTTACTTTGCGCCATTGATAATGGCACGTGCCATATCATCAGCAACATCGCCTGTGGTGCGGTTTTCTGCATCAGCTTGGCTAAATATTTTTAGTAGCGTGTTGTAGATTTCTTCAACTTTTTGAGTTGATTTAGCTGCATCATAGTCACTTTCAAACGAAACATTAATGATACCGCCAGCATTAATGACATAGTCAGGGGCGTATAAAATTCCCATGTCTTTTAATGTTTCACCATGGCGTACTTCTGCTAATTGGTTATTGGCACAACCTGCAACAATCGTTGCTTTTAATAACGGGATAGTCGTGTCATTGATAGTGGCACCTAAAGCACATGGCGCATACACATCAACATCTTGAGTATAAATGTCTTGTGGAGCAACCACTGTCGCGCCAAATTCAGTCGCCACTTTATCAAGTGATGCTTGATGAATATCAGTTACGATTAATTCAGCGCCTTCTTCATGCAGGTGTTTACATAAGTAATATCCCACATGACCCACACCTTGAACTGAAATTTTAAGGCCTTTTAAGCTATCAAGACCACGTTGGTGTTTTACCGCTGCTTTAATGCCAAGGTAGGTACCTAAAGCAGTATAAGGTGAAGGATCACCACTTTTACCTTCAAGGCCTGCCATGTATGGGGTTTCTTCATGAGCAATCATGATATCGGCTGTGGTTACGCCAACATCTTCCGCTGAAAAATATTTACCGCCAAGTGTATGAATACAGCGGCCAAAAGCGCGGAATAACGCTTCACGATCTGTAGTTTTAGGATCGGCAAGGATCACTGACTTACCGCCACCCATGGTTAATCCAGCAAGTGCATTTTTATAAGTCATACCACGTGAAAGACGTAATACGTCAGTCAGTGCTTCATCATCTGAATCGTAGTTCCACATACGACACCCGCCAACTGCTGGCCCAAGGTTAGTATTGTGAATGGCAATAATTGCTTTTAAGCCACTTTCTTTGTCGTTACAAAACACGACCTGTTCGTGTTCATCAAACGAGACATGATTAAATAGAGCCACTTGTGATCTCCGCTGTGCGATTTATTAGTCGTCAACCACTGCTGATTAACGACGGCTTATGATATTTATTGCAGAACGATAGCATTTAGCGATACTCTCAACAAAGTTAGATTCATTTAATTTTGTGATCTACGTGGCAATTTTGCTTGCCACTTTACGTAAACGTAAACTTTTTAATCGTTTCGTAACATTTTGAGCTGAAAATGAGTGCAATTGTTGAATTAATGATGACAACAAATAACAATAAAATAGGAAGGTAGTATGAGTGAATCAGTGGCTGAGCCGACAACTGCGCAACAAGATCCTGAGCAATTAAGACAGGAATGGGTAAAAACACAATTTCAAAAAGCGAACCGATTTCTCGCTGAAAAAGGTGTAATACCATCAAAAGTCATTGCTGATGAAAGCCGTTATTTAGTGCCTTATTTAGCGATTTGGAAAATGGAGTCCAAGCAGCCAACTAAGCAAACATTTTGGGTGATGTCTGGTGATTTACCGTCTGATTATGTTGATGTTAAAGTTGCTGCAACTGCCCGCGATGCGATTCGTCATTTTTCAATGATGTGGCAACTTAAAGCAGAAAACCTACATAAGTCAGGGGTGACCCGAGATGAAACTCAATTGAAGTTTGCTAACTTATTAGTGTCTCGTGCTGAAAGTCTTTATAAGATGCATGGTGATGAAAAACTATGGGCTGATCAAGCCTAGCAGCTATATTTTAAAACGCCGTAATTAGCTGTTTTTAATAAAAATAACAAAGGCACTTGATAGTGCCTTTTTTGTTGCCTAATCTGCAGTAAATAATTCACGCTATAGAAAGTGGCTTATCTACTACTTACTATTTAGATGACGCAGCATTAGGTTTTGGTTTACCTGTGCCATTGATAGCTTTTGATCTTCAAGTAACACGATTAAGTGATACATTAGATCTGAAGCTTCATTGATCAATTCTTCTTTATCATTAGTGGCTGCCGCTAGTGCTGTTTCTAAACCTTCTTCACCGACTTTTTGGGCAATTCGTTTGGTGCCACGCTCAAATAAAGATGCGGTATAACTTGATTCGGCGCTTTGGCCTTTGCGAGAAATAATCACATTGGTTAAGTTATCGATAAAGCTATGGGCATTACCATCTTCCCAGCAGCTTTCTGTGCCGGTATGACAAGTTGGGCCATTAGGGATGACTTGCACAAGCAAGCTGTCTTTATCGCAATCTTGATCGATGGCGACTAAATCTAGGGTATTGCCTGAGGTTTCACCTTTTGTCCACAAGCGCTGTTTTGAGCGACTAAAAAAGGTGACTTTGCCTGTTTCAAGGGTTTTAGCCAGTGCTGCTGGGTCCATATAACCTAGCATCAAGACTTTACCGGTAAGGTGGTTTTGCACTACAGCAGGAATTAAGTTTTGTTGTTTTTCCCAATCTAACTTACTGCCATCAAAGGTAATTTGTGTTGTCATAGTGTTCTCTGTTGTTTTGTAAGTTATAGCCTGATCGCGATCTTGTGCTGGGCTAGGTATTGTTTTAATTCATTGATATCAATAATGCCTTTATGAAACACACTCGCTGCAAGGGCGGCATCGACATTCGCTTGTTCAAACACCTCTTTGAAATGTGCCATGGTGCCAGCACCGCCGGATGCTATTAATGGTACATCACATATGGCTCTGACGATGCTCAGTTGTGTAATGTCGTAACCACCGCGCACACCATCTTGGTTCATTACATTTAAAACAATTTCACCACAGCCGCGTTTTTGGACTTCTTCAACCCAATCTTGGGTGTACCATTGGGTGTCTTTAGTGGCGGCTTCATCACCAGTAAATTGCTTTACTTTATAGCTGTTTGAGTCGGCGTCATAAAATGAATCAATGCCAATCACAATACATTGACGGCCAAACTCATCTTGAAGCCTTGATATCAAGCTAGGATCTGTAAGCGCTGGCGAGTTGATGGAGATTTTATCTGCGCCATAGGCCAGCATTTGCCGAGCTTGCTCAATGGTTTTAATGCCGCCAGCGACGCAAAACGGAATATCAATTTGCGCAGCAACCCGGCTAACCCAGGATTTATCTATGACCCGTTCATGGGCACTGGCGGTAATATCGTAAAAGACTAATTCATCGGCGCCTTCTTGGGCGTAACGCGCAGCAAGGGGCTCAATATCACCGATAATTTCATGATTACGAAATTGCACTCCTTTGACCACTTGGCCATCGCGCACATCAAGGCAAGGTACTAGGCGTTTGGCCAACATGTTATTGCCTCCTCAACGGTAAAGTTTTGAATAAGTAGTGCTTTACCTATGATAATACCATCGGCGTTACTGTCTCTTACGGCGGCAACATCATCAAGTGAGGCAATGCCACCTGATGCTTGCCAGTTGATGTCAGGGTAGGTGGTTGCTAGCTCTTGATAAAGCTCATTGTTAGCACCTTGAAGGGTACCATCACGGCTAATATCAGTGACTAAAGCATGTTTAAGGCCAACGGTTTTAAATTCACTGACTAAGGATTCAAGTGATTTCCCGCCACCGGTTTGCCAACCAGAGACTGCAACAATTTTCTCGCCTTGCTGGTTAATATTGACATCAAGTGCTAAACAAATGGCTTCGCTACCGTATTTTAGCAACCAGCTTTTAACTAATGCTGGTTCTTTAACTGCGAGAGAGCCAATAACGACTCGTTTAACTCCTAGCTCAAGCAGCTCTTTAACTTGCTGTTCGCTGCGAATACCGCCGCCAACTTGTATGTCGGTGCTCAGGCCCGCTACTAATTCACCAATGAGTGCTATTTGGCGTTTTTCAGGGTCTTTCGCACCAGTTAAATCAACAATGTGTAATAGCTTTGCGCCTTGGTCTTGATAAGATTGCAATTGCGCTAACGGGCTTAAATTAAAAGTGGTTTGCTGGGCATAGTCACCTTGGTACAAACGCACTACTTGGCCATCAATTAAATCGATTGCTGGAATGATCATGCTGGTTTCCCCATGTTTAGGAAATTTTGTAATATTTTGGCGCCGACATTGGCGCTTTTTTCTGGGTGAAACTGGACCCCAAAGAAATTGTCTTTGCCAATGGCGGCGCTAAACTTTTCACCGTATTCTGATGTCGCGATGGTGTATTTATTTATCGGTGCCTTAAAGCTATGGACAAAGTACACGTAACTGCCATCTTCTATCCCTTCAAATAGCGGATGATCTGACACGCTTATTTGGTTCCAGCCCATATGAGGTAGTGGTAGTCCTTTACTATCAAGATGATCAATTTGTGTTGGGATTAAACCAAGGCAAGTAATATCATTGTCACTGCGGCCTGCTTCTGAGCGGCCACCGTGTTCGATAGACTTGTCAGCCATCATTTGCATGCCAAGACAAACACCCATAACCGGTTGCTTGAGCTGTTTAATAACCTCAGTTAAATCACGATTATTGAGGGCATCCATAGCAGCGCCAGCTGTTCCTACGCCAGGCAGTACTACTCTGGTGGCAGCTTTGATAACCTCATGATCACGTGACACGATAACGTCGGCATTTAAGCGTTCAAAGGCAAAGCGCACCGAGCTTAAATTGGCGCAGCCAGTGTCTAAAATCACAGTAGTGTCAGTATTCATACTCACTCCTTACAGGACGCCTTTACTTGATGGCAAAATATCACCTTCAACTTTCACGGCTTGACGAAGGGTGCGGCCCAGCACTTTAAATAAAGCTTCCACTTTGTGGTGATCATTGTCGCCCGTGGTGCTGATATGCAAGGTGCATCGAAGGCCATCAGCAAATGAGCGGAAGAAATGCGGTACCATTTCTGTGGCCATCTCACCGACCATTTCACGCTCAAAATCAGCATTGAATTTGATAAAAGGACGACCTGATATATCCATTAAACACTCACCACTGGCTTCATCCATAGGCAGACTGAAACCAAAACGGGCTATACCACGCTTATCACCTAATGCTTGGCGCAGTGCATCGCCAATGGCAAGGGCGGTGTCTTCTACGCTGTGGTGATCATCAATTTCTAAATCGCCATCAACAGTGACGTCCATTTTGAAATTACCGTGGGTTTGTATTTGATCAAGCATGTGGTCAAAAAAGCCAATGCCGGTGTTGATAACGCCTTTACTGGTGTCATCTAGGTTCACATTGACTCTAATGTCAGTTTCTTTGGTGGTTCTAACCACTTCTGATGTGCGGCCTTTATTGAGCAGTGCATCGGTAATAGCTAACCAATCTAAGCCATCGCGCTGATATTGAAAGCTGGCAATACCCATGGCATTAGCCAGTTCAATATCTGTGTGGCGATCGCCAATAACAGCAGAGGTCGTAAAGTCCACTTTACCTTGGGTTAAGTAATCTTTGACTAAGCCAAGCTTGGGTTTACGACAACTGCAATTGTCAGCATCAAAATGAGGACAGATAACCACATCATCAAATATCACCCCTTGGCTCGAAAAAATGTCCATCATCATGTTATGTGGTGCATCAAAATCAGCTTGTGGAAATGAGTCTGTGCCTAAACCATCTTGATTAGACACCATGACTAAGCGATAGCCCGCTTTTTGTAGCTTAAGCAGAGAAGGGATAACCTGTGGCTCAAACACCAATTTGTCTAAACGATCGAGCTGTTTATCTACTGCTGGTTCTTCAACTAAAGTACCGTCTCGGTCGATAAAGAGTATTTTCTGTTTCATCTTACTTCCTTCAATTTTTATCATTCTGTTTCGCAGGACGTTAACGTCTTAATTTAATGCGTTATGAGTAGCTATTTATCCAGCGATTATATTTTTAATAGGGGTTGAGCGTTTTTTGTATTTAGTTTAAGAGTGAGTTTTTAGCGTTCTGAACATAGTGATTAATCTATCGGTATCGGCTGGTGAGCTAAAACTAAAACGAATACGCGAAGCAAGTCTGTTGTCTTTGTAGGCTCTTGCGACAATGCCCGCTTGTTTTAGTGCGACGGCGACCCGTTCTACATCCTCAAATTCCGCTAAGATGAAATTGCCATTGGCAGGTAATACCTTGGCGCCAAACTCAGTTAAGGTTGCGGATAATCTATTACCTTGCACTTTTAGTGCTTCAACCTGTTGTTGCATCAAGGAGATACCATTTGCGGATAAGGCTTTTTCTGCCACTTGTTGAACAGGTAAAGGCACCGGATAGGGCGCGATGACTCGCATGATTAAATCAATGATGTCGGTATTTGCCATTAAGAACCCACAACGTGCGCCAGCCAGTGCAAAGGCTTTTGATAATGTTCTTAACACCACTAAATTAGGGTACTTAGGGAGCAGGTCTGCAACAGAATATTGGGCTGAAAATTCAATGTAGGCTTCGTCAATCACCACAATGGCATTAGGCATAGCAGCAATAGCGGCTTCAATGGTGTCTTTATCCATGATGGTGCCAGTGGGGTTATTCGGATTACAAATAAACACCAGTTTGGCATTCTCGACTTGCTGGGCAAAAGCATCAGGTAACTGATAATCTTTGGTCAGCGATAAGTTGGTGATGCCAATATTGAATGTTTTAGCACTGATGGCATACATGCCATAAGTGGGGCCAAAGCACGCAATACTATCAACCGCAGGAACACAAAATGCTCTTATTAATAATTCGATAGCTTCATCAGCCCCGCGGCAAGTGACAATTTTATCTGCGCTCACTTTTGAGTATTCAGCATAAGCATTAATCAAACTTGCTGGCTGGCATTCAGGGTAACGGTTGAGCTTATCAAGTTCATTATTGTTAAATGGCGACTCGTTAGCGTTTATCCATACATCACCTTGACCGCCAATACGCCTTGCACTTTCGTAAGGCGTTAACTCAAGCAGTTCTGGTCGTGCAAGTCTGGCTGCTATTGGCGTATTCATCGAATCAGTCATCATCCTAATCTCACTTCACTTTTATTTCACAGGCTGTTTAAACGTATGGCAACGGCTTGCTTATGGGCATCGAGTAATTCATTTTCAGCCAATACCATCACTGTCTCACCCAAGCTTTGTAATCCTTGGGCGCTCAGTTCTTGTACGGTAAAGCGGCGGCTAAAATCTGCAAGGGATAAGCTTGATACAGAGCGGCTATAACCGTATGTCGGCAGTACATGGTTAGTGCCGCTAGCATAATCACCAACAGATTCAGGGGTATAAGCACCCAGAAACACGCTACCTGCGCCGCAAACTTGTTTTAGAACTGCACGTGGGTTGTTGGTTTGAATGATTAAATGCTCCGGCCCATATAAATTAGACACTAAAGCCGCTTGCTCAATATCATTCACAATAATACTGCGACTACAGCTCAGTGCTTGAGCTGCTATATCACTGCGCGATAAGGTCTTTAATTGAGACTCAAGCGCCATATTAACTTTTTCAGCTAACGCCATAGACTCAGTAACTAACATAACTTGTGAATCAGGGCCGTGTTCAGCTTGTGATAATAAATCTGCCGCAACAAACGCAGGCTCAGCGTCTTTGTCGGCAATCACTAATACCTCTGATGGACCTGCTGGCATATCAATAGATACACTGCAGCGACCATCTTGGGATACTAAACGTTTTGCTTCAGTCACAAAGCGATTACCAGGGCCGAAGATTTTGTCTACTTGAGGAATACTTTCAGTGCCAAAGGCGAGGGCGGCAATTGCTTGTGCGCCGCCAACTTGATAAATCTCAGTGATGCCGCATACTTTTGCTGCGTAAACAATGGCATCATTAATTGGTGGCGGGCTAACTAAAACCCGTTGTTGGCATCCAGCAATTTTTGCCGGCAGCGCTAGCATCATTACAGTGGAAATCAACGGCGCACTGCCGCCTGGAATATACAAACCAACCTTTTCAATAGCTTCAGAGCGAAGCTCGCAGCGGATCCCTGGCTGAGTTTCAACATCAATAGGGCTAAAGGTTTGTGCCTGATGAAAGCGTTCAATATTTTCTGAGGCCACGGCAATGGCTTGCTTCACCTCATCAGATACGCGGGCGCAGGCGGCATTAACTTGCTGCTCAGTTAACCCTAAGGTGTCGACTTCAACGCCATCAAACTTTTGATTAAAGAGCGTTAACGCTTGATCGCCGTCTTTAACCACAGCATTAATTATGTCGCGCACGGTTTGCTCAACACTATAATCACCAATTAATGGCGAGCGAGCTAAGGCTTGTTGCTGCGCCTTAGCATCAAGCTTGGTCCATTGAAGAATTTGCATTTGCTGCTTCACATTTGCCATAAAGGCTACCCCGCCATTTTTTCAATTGGCATAACTAGAATTGAACTTGCCCCTAAGGCGGTTAATTCTTCCATCGTGTCCCAGAATAAATCTTCAGTGCTGACAGCGTGAACAGCAACTCGATTGCTATCATCGTTTAATGGCAGCACAGTTGGGTTTTCAGCGCCCGGTAATAAAGCCACAATTTGATCTAATGTTTCAGTTGGCGCGTGTAGCAGGATATATTTACTTTCGCGAGCGCGAACCACACCATTCATGCGTGATAATATTTTATCGATAAGTGCTTGTTTAGCAGGCACTTGCTCTTGTGCTGATTGGATAATACAAGCCATTGAACGGTAGATAACGTCAGTTTCGTATAAGCCGTTGGCTTCAAGGGTGGCACCAGTTGAAACCAAGTCACAGATCCCGTCAGAAAGGCCTGCACGTGGTGCGACTTCAACTGAACCTTTAAGCATACAGTCACTGTAATTAATGCCTTTTTCTTGCATATAACGACGTAGCAGGTTGGGATAAGAAGTGGCAATACGTAAACCTTCTAAAGAAGTGGCATCTTGGTAGCTAAATTCATTAGGCACCGCCAGTGATAAACGACAAGCACCAAAATCAAGTTCGCGTAATTTAACGCAATCTGATGGTTTACCCAGTGATTGACGCTCTATTTGTTCTTCTTCTAGAACATTCTCGCCAATAATCCCTAAATCAACCACACCATCCATAACTAGACCCGGAATATCATCATCACGTACCCGCAATAAATCGATTGGCATGTTGTCAGCGTGCACAATCAAGCGCTGCTCATTAACATTGAATTTAACGCCACAGCTTTTTAATAGCTTTTGAGACTCTTTTGAAAGTCGGCCAGATTTTTGGATTGCGATACGTAGTCTGTTATTTTCGCTCATAATGAAGCCTCTAATAAAATTGATATAAAAAACAAATATTTAAAACCTAAAACTAAAAAACCCCTGAAATTTCTTTCAGGGGTTTGGGTATTTTGTCCACCGCCTGAAGGAAATAGTCCTTCGGCAGTTAGCATCCGAAGGCTACCGCATATGGTGATGATGATGATTTGTATTGATTCGGATGAACATAATAAATTCTCTTTAAATTAACGTATGTAATTTTTTTACAACCTATTTTGCGACAGACTGTAATTTGTGTACAAACACGTTAACCGCTTTTAAGTTTGTTTGCAATACAGAATAAACACATAT
>NZ_MCTY01000072.1:0-6827 GCF_002873635.1 Shewanella sp. 10N.286.52.B9 | reverse complement strand
CAAAGTAATAAACAAAGCAGCGTAAATCCAAGTTATTGATACTGGTATCGGCAGCTTTTAGTCACTTAGGTTAAACCGTCATTTAACATTATGCTTGCAGTGTTTTTAGGCTTGCAAGTAATACACAAAGTAATAAACAAAGCAGCGTAAATCCAAGTTATTGATACTGGTATCGGCAGCTTTTAGTCACTTAGGTTAAACCGTCATTTAACATTATGCTTGCAGTGTTTTTAGGCTTGCAAGTAATACACTAAGCAGCGTAAATCCAAGTTATTGATACTCGCATCGGCTGCAGCAAGCAGTTTCGGCTTAGCATGGAAGGCAATACCAAAATCAGCAGCATTAACCATAGGAATATCGTTGGCGCCATCGCCAATGGCCAGCCGTTGCCCTGCAGCAATTTGCCAAGTGGCACTGCACTTATCAATCACATTGGCTTTATATTGGGCATCAACCACATCACCTGTTACTTCACCGGTTAACTTACCCGCTTCAATGACCAGCTCATTGGCGTAAGCGGCATCTAAATCCAGTAAATCTTTTAAATAGCCCACAAATGGGGTGAATCCGCCCGAGGCTAACACTAACTTCCACTCGTTAGACTTTAGCTCTGCCACTAGGCTTTTAAGTCCTGGCATCAAAGGAAGTTGCTCACATAAAGTGCTGATAATACTCTCATTGGCGCCTGCAAGCTTACTGACCCTTAAGCGTAAACTCTCTTCAAAGTCTAATTCCCCTTGCATGGCCCTTTCGGTGACTTCTGATACCGCCTCACCCACGCCAGCCATCACAGCTAATTCATCAATACATTCTATTTGAATCGCGGTGGAGTCCATATCCATCACTAATAGACCCGGTTTAAATAAGCTCGCTAGCGGCGCGGTTATATTGAGAAGTTCTGCTTTTACCTGCAGCGGAAATTGACTCATCAGTGTCCCTAAAGCTGAGGTTGAGGCAAGTTCAAAACCTTGTAAATCGTTATGTCTCATCAAAGGCGTAATCGCGCAGTCTTGGGTTAACTTTGCCAGCCAGTCATTAATGGCCCCAAAAGATTGCGCTTCAAATACCACTCTAAAACGATAAGGGTACTTAACCTGAACATTGTTAAGATACTCGTCTTCAAAATAACGAGTTAAAGTGACATGATTATGGCTATACGTCGCATCAAATGTTGAGAATAACCACGTTAATGGCTGAATATTTACCTGAGTTTCCATGGACTGCATTTCCCCAATGATTGCGACTATCTACAATGAATTATTTCGATTAGTATTAATTAAATAGAAAAATGACCAAGGATTAAAGTGATTTTTGTTAAAGGTCTTAAAAAAAGCCAAAAAATCAGCAGATTAATTCAAATCAGCATTGCTGTAATTTTATTATTTGCTTTAGTGCATTTATGGAAGTCGAGCCTTAATAACGGTCAGCAACTGCTGAGTTCGCAAACCCAAATCATGGCGCGCTTATTAGCTCAACAAGTGGCCAATGGCGCAGCCCCAGCAATGCATCTACAAAATGATGAGCAACTACAATGGCTAGCCAATGCGCTCGTGCTCGACCCGAAAGTGATGTCAGTGAACATGTACAGTACTCAAGGGGTAAGGCTGGCGTTTGCCCAAAGCGTATCAGACATCGAATTTGACGCCGATGATAAAGTACTAACTGAGATGTTATCGCCCTACCCACCTTTAATTGAAAACGTGCTTCAAGGTGACAATAACTTAGGCTATATCGAGGTGAGGTTAAACTTACATATTTTCTTTGATGAATTAAAAAGCCACTATCAAGAAAATATGAAGCAACAACAAATTATGCTGATTATTGCAGGTATTATTGGTTTGCTGCTGTCGCGGGTCTTTTCGTTTAAACGCGCAGATTTCGACCGACGTAAAACTCGCGCCAAACAAGGACGTAAAAATAGCCAATTAGTGCAAAAAAGCTTGTCTGAAGAAATGCATCAACTTGAAGATAGCCGGACTGAACCGACAGATGTGGATGACCAAAGCGCTAACCCAAAATCATCACTGATAACAGAGTCTGATAGCGATGAAAATATGACTTTTAAACAAGAGATACTAGAAGCCGAAAACCTCAGACTTGATGATAAAAGTAAACCCAGTTAACCATTAAAAAAAAGCGTAACTGATAAATCAGTTACGCTTTTTTACGAAATAATAAACGTTAAATTACAGAGTAACTACTGCATCTAATGTCATGATAATCATTTCGTTGAAAGTATTTTGACGTTCATCAGAAGTGGTTTTTTCTCCGGTTCTGATGTGGTCAGAAACTGTCACTACGCATAATGCTTTAGCGCCAAGTTCGTGTGCAACACCGTAAAGGCCTGCCGCTTCCATTTCGACCCCAAGTACACCCATTTTTTCCATGGTATCGAACATAGAAGGATCTGGAGTGTAGAATAAATCAGCAGAGAAAACGTTACCTACACGCACTTTAGTTTCGTGCGTTTTAGCTGATTCGATCACTGCGTTCATTAAGCCATAATCTGCAATCGCAGCAAAATCTTGACCTTTAAAACGTAAACGGTTTGCTTGCGAGTCAGTACAAGCGCCCATTCCGATAATCACATCACGCACTTTTACGTCAGTGCTAATTGCGCCACAAGAACCAACACGGATTAGGTTTTTAACGCCGTAATCAGAAATAAGCTCATGCGCATAAATAGAACATGATGGAATACCCATACCAGAACCCATTACAGATACGCGAGTACCTTTATATGTTCCAGTAAAACCAAGCATGTTACGTACATCAGTAACTTGCTCTACATTTTCTAAAAATGTTTCAGCAATATATTTTGCACGTAATGGATCGCCTGGGAATAAAACTGTTTCAGCAAATGCACCGTCAACAGCATTAATATGTGGTGTAGCCATGGAAAAACCCCTATATTTTTATCGTATATCTTTATATGTGGGCAGCAAAGTCATCCCCTTCGCTGCCGGACGTGATTCTACTATATTTATTAACAGATTAACCTTAGTAGATAGCATTTGAATCATCAATTAATGAATGATTCGCCATAATCCATAGGTTCAAGCTTAAAATACGTCGCAATAGACTGCCCAATGTCGGCAAAACTGTTTCTACGGCCTAATGAACCGGCAGCTAACCCCGCGCCTAAAGCAATCACAGGAACACGTTCGCGGGTATGCTCGGTGCCAACCCAGCTTGGATCGCAACCATGATCGGCTGTCAGTAATAACAAGTCATCAGGGTTAAGTAAGGCTAATAACTCTGGCAAACGTTGGTCAAAGTATTCTAAAGCTTTGGCGTAACCGGCAATATCACGACGGTGTCCGTAGTGGGAATCAAAGTCAACAAAGTTAGTAAATACAATGGTGTTATCTTCAGCACGCTTGATTTGCTCAAGGGTTGCATCGAATAACTCTTCAAGACCTGTTGCCTTAAATTTCTGGGTAATACCGCTGTTAGCATAAATATCGGCAATTTTACCAATACTCACCACTTCACCACCGGCATCTTTAAGCTTATCTAATACCGTTGGCGCTGGCGGTAATACCGCATAATCATGTCGATTACCTGTACGGGCAAAATCTTCAGGACCCGAGCCCACAAATGGACGCGCAATCACGCGGCCAATATTGTAAGGCTCTAGCTCTTCACGGGTAATTTCGCACAAACGGTATAGGTTTTCTAAACCAAATGATTCTTCATGACAGGCAATTTGAAAAACTGAATCAGCTGAAGTATAAAAAATTGGCTTACCGCTGCGCATGTGTTCTTCGCCAAGTTCTTCTAAAATTGTTGTACCTGAAGCATGGCAATTACCCAAAAAGTCGGTTAAGCCCGCACGTTTGAGGATTTTATCCGTAAGCTCTTTTGGAAAAGAGTTGGTTAAATCAGAAAAGTAACCCCATTCATACAATACTGGCACGCCAGCCATTTCCCAGTGTCCACTAGGCGTATCTTTACCTGAGCTTAATTCATCCGCATGGCCATAAGCGCCAATCACGTCGATATTATCAGCGAAACCATCGGCGAATTTACCCGTACTTTCAAAACCTAAATGGCCTAGACCGAGCTTTGCCAGGTTTGGCAGTGTTAATGGTCCTTTTCGGCCAATATCGGCTCGGCCTTCAGCACAGGCTTTAGCAATATGACCAAAGGTATCTGAACCTGTATCTCCGAATTTTTCAGCATCAGTGGCAGCACCAACACCAAAAGAATCCAACATTAAAATAAATGTACGTTTCATAATTTTTACTCCATTATAAATCTGAAGCGCGGATATAACGGTAGATTTCAGGCGTCTTTTCTGGCGCAGAATCTTCAATGTTAATCGCCTGCTGAACGGCAGCAGAGGCTTCTTCGAAAGCGGCTTCAGATTGAGCATGTACCATGGCGATAGGCTTATCAGCTGATATCTCATCACCTAATGCACATACTTCTGTTAATCCAACGCTATAATCTAATGCGTCGCCAGGCTTTCTGCGGCCACCACCTAAGGTCACTACCGCTAAACCTAACTCTCGGGTATCCATGCTATGAGCAAAACCCTGTTTGTTGGCATACACAGGACGAATAATTTTCGCCTGTGGCAAATATTTGTCATAAGACTCAACAAAATCTGCTGGCCCGCCAAGGCCTGATACCATACGGCCAAAAATTTCAGCCGCTTTACCATTATTTAAAACAGTATTTAATTTTGTACGTGCGTCAGCATCATTTTGCGCAATGCCGCCAAGTACGAGCATTTCAGCACATAAGCCCATAGTGACTTCGTAAAGACGTGGGTTACGGTAAGCGCCAGTTAAAAAGTTAATCGCTTCACGCACTTCAACCGCGTTACCGGCACATGATGCCAATACTTGGTTCATGTCAGTTAATAAAGCGGTAGTTTTAGTGCCAGCACCGTTTGCCACTGCTGTAATACTGCGAGCAAGTTCTTCAGAGGCTTCATAAGTAGGCATGAATGCGCCGCTACCGACTTTGACGTCCATTGCTAAAGCATCTAGCCCAGCTGCGAGCTTTTTAGAAAGAATTGAAGCGGTAATTAACGAGATAGACTCAACGGTTGCGGTATTATCACGGATTGAATAGAAACGCTTATCGGCTGGGACTAAATCACCGGTTTGGCCAATAATGGCAACGCCAGCTTCTTTAACTACTTTGCGAAACAACTCACTTGATGGCTCGGTTTGGTAACCAGGAATGGCATCAAATTTATCTAAGGTGCCGCCAGTATGACCAAGACCGCGACCCGAAATCATCGGGACATAACCACCACATGCCGCCGCCATTGGGCCAAGCATCAGGCTAATGACATCACCAACACCGCCGGTGCTGTGCTTATCAATAATGGGGCCGTCAAGTGACAGTGCATCCCAGTTTAATACAGTACCTGAGTCACGCATACCTGTGGTTAAGGCAATACGTTCATCCATGTTCATATCTTGAAAATAAACAGCCATACCAAAAGCGGCTATTTGGCCTTCTGAAACGGTATTTTGAGTAATGCCATCAACAAAAAATTGAATTTCAGCTGCGCTTAATGCATCACCATTACGTTTTTTACGAATAATTTCTTGAGCGAGAAACATGCTACTTCCTCCAGCAAGATGAATTTATTGAGCCATCTTGCTACAACAATAAGGCACCGAATGGGCTAAAATGATCCATTCGGTGCATGCTAAATCGTTATGTCAAAACCGTACAATACTAACTTTGATTAGTAACCTTGTGCACCAGCAGGCGCATCGGCTAACTCAAGAGTATGAAGTAAGCTAGTTAATAAGCTTGAAGCGCCGAATCTAAAGTGTGCCGGAGTAACCCAGTCAGCACCTAGAATGCGTTCAGCTAAACCTAAAAACTCGGCAGTTTTAGCCGCGTCACGTACACCACCGGCTGGTTTAAAACCAACATTGGTGTTCTTTTCGCTAATCACGGTTAACATGATTTCAGCCGCTTCAAGTGTGGCATTAACCGGTACTTTACCGGTTGATGTTTTGATAAAGTCAGCACCTGCATCAATTGAAAGCTCAGATGCTTTACGAATTAACGCTGCATCTTTTAACTCACCTGATTCGATAATCACTTTTAAGATAGCTTGATCGCCACAGGCTTCTTTACACGCTTTGACTAGCTCAAAACCTAAGCTTTCGTTGCCAGCCATTAATGAGCGGTATGGAAATACCACATCAACTTCGTCTGCGCCGTAAGCGACTGCGGCACGGGTTTCTAATACTGCGATAGCAATATCGTCATTACCGTGTGGGAAGTTAGTCACTGTGGCGATTTTGATGTCTTCACAATCAAGTTCGTTTAAGGTTTTACGAGCGATAGGGATAAAACGAGGGTAAATACAAATTGCAGCGGTATGTCCAGCAGCAGTATTCGCTTTATGACATAAATCAATGACCTTTTGGTCAGTATCGTCATCATTTAATGTGGTTAAATCCATTAATGAAATGCCAAGTTGTGCTGCTTTTTTTAAATCACTCATGTGTGCTCTCCAAAACAAAAAATAAATTAATCTTGTTATGGCAATGCAATTAAGCTGGCATTAGGGTGTTGATGGGGCCGGGCCTTCGAGCATTGCCAGTAAATAAATTCATAAATTACTGAACTAAGTATTCAATCTGATAACGAGTACCACGACTTGAATCCTTGAAGACCGGAAGAGGTGAAACAAAGATTATTGTTTCATCCATTCCGCGAAAAATCCGTTTTAGCGCGCAAATCAATCCAAATTAATGACAAGCTAATATCACTTATTTGGACCTTAATATTTATCTAAATACACTTTAGCAAATTCTACGATATATTTAAGTAAATACTAACAT